>NZ_JARDAN010000014.1:0-25453 GCF_040560085.1 Paenarthrobacter sp. CC6
CCGATCCGCAACCGGGCTCGGAGGAACTCCGCTGCGTTCCGGTACCCATCATCCAAAACACTGCCACCACCACCAGCCGGGACGGAGTCACCGCCGACGCCACCTTCCGACTCACCGGCGGGCCCGGTCCACCCCGTCCGCCATTCCTGGGCGCCGGACGCCGGGGACTGTCCGGACTGCTGTGCCGGCACCGCACGCTGCGCCTCGGTCCGGGTCCGCTCCACAGCCTGCGCCGCGACGACCTGGAGGTACTCGATCGACCGCGAGATGTCCTCGATCCTGCCGGCAAGGTCAGCAGCCTGCGCTAGATCGAACAAGGGTGCCTGCTCGGCAAACGACAACCGTGCGGTGTCCAGAAGAGCCTGTCCGTCCTCAAGAAGTGCCGCGAGATCCGGCCCCGCAGGCGCAGCAGGTTTCCCGCCGTCGGAACCCCTGGAGGTGGTGCCCTCGCGGCTGAGTAGTCCAACGCCGTGGAAGTGGCCGATAGCGGTGGCTACCGCCGTCGAACCCTTGATCCACTGGAAGTTGCCTGGGGATTGCCGTGAGCAGCTCGCGGTCAGGGCAGCGACAGCAGGTGACGACGCCACTCGCGCTGCTGTCAGTTGCCCCAAAGCTTCCATGCATAAAGCTTTTCACCGGGGTCTGACATTATTAGTGCTTCACCCTGTCGGCTGCTCCGCGTTCCGGAACCTGCACACTCAGGCAGATGTCAGCGCCGCCAAAGCCATCTGCTCCAGTATGGGCCTGGCTGATTTCACTGCGATCCTGCGGCCGTGATGCCGGACCGAATGCGGGGTGGAGTTGATCAACCCGAAGGCTGCGTGTGCCCGGACGCGCAGGCCTGCGATGTCCGCGTCGGCATGAATCCGGGCCAGAACATCCACCCAGGTCTCTACATAACTGCGTTGCAGGGAGCGGACCTCGGCCTGGTCTGCCTCAGTGAGGCTGGCGAAATCACGGTCCTGTACCCGGATGACATCCGGATTGCTCAGGGCGAAGTCCACCTGGAATTTCACCAGGGCTTTCAGGGCGTCCGCTGGGCTGCCGGCTTCCGCAACAACGCGACGGCCGCCCCCCAGGAGGTCGCGGCTGACACTGAGGAGCAGTTCACCCAGAACCGCCTGTTTTCCCGGAAAGTGCCGGTACACCGCCGGTCCGCTTACACCGGCCGCGGCTCCCAGGTCTTCCAGGGATACGCGGCTGAATCCGTTGTCCGCGAAGAGTCCGGCTGCGGCTGACAGCAGTGCCAACCGGCGGAGCTCTTTGGCTTGGCTCCGCTGGGTTGTGGCGGCACGGGAGCCTTCGGCGTGTGCTTCCGGGCTTGCTGTCATGGTGTCCTCCTCGTGCCCGTCCCAACGGAGGCGGCAGGAGCCCCGCTGTGCTGGACATGTCAGTTAATAAAGACTAACCTAAATTTCAGTTACATGGCACTAACCGAAATGGCCGTGGGCCGGGAATGGAACAGGGGTCGATGGAGACAATTGCCAGCCTGACGGGAGCTGCCGCCGGCACCTTCGAGGCCAACCAGGAGGCGCAGCGTGCCTTGGTGGAGGAACTGAAGGAGCGCCTCGCCACGGCAGCATTGGGTGGACCGGCCAAATCCCGGGAGCGGCACGTTGCCCGGGGAAAGCTCCTGCCGAGGGAGCGCATTGATTTCCTGTTGGATGAGGGCAGCCCGTTCCTTGAGATCGCGCCTCTTGCCGCCAATGGCATGTACAACGACGATTCACCCGGCGCCGGGGTGATCGCCGGCATCGGCCTGGTCCATGGCCGACACGTCCTGGTGATCTCCAATGATGCGACGGTCAAGGGCGGTACGTACTACCCGATGACCGTGAAGAAGCACCTCAGGGCCCAGGAGATTGCCCTGGAGAACAAGCTTCCGTGCATCTACCTGGTGGATTCCGGGGGAGCGTTCCTGCCCAAGCAGGACGAGGTCTTCCCGGACAAGGAACACTTTGGCCGGATCTTCTACAACCAGGCCAGGATGTCTGCGGCCAAGATCCCGCAGATCGCCTCCGTGATGGGCTCCTGCACTGCCGGCGGTGCCTACGTCCCGGCAATGAGCGACGAAACAGTCATCGTCCGCAACCAAGGCACCATCTTCTTGGGCGGGCCTCCGCTGGTCAAAGCAGCCATCGGCGAGATCGTCACCGCGGAGGAACTGGGCGGTGGCGACGTCCACTCAAGGATCTCCGGGGTCACCGATCACCTGGCCGAGAACGACCAGCATGCGCTGGAAATCGTCCGGGACATCGTAGCGACGTTGCCGAAGCCGGCGCAGCCGGCCTGGGACGTGCTCGACGTCGTCCTGCCGCCCGTCGTCGACCCCTCGGAGATCTACGGTGTGGTTCCCACGGACGTCAACGCCCAATATGACGTCCGGGAAGTCATCGCACGCCTCGTGGACGGTTCCGAATTCCATGAGTTCAAGAAGAACTATGGCACCACCCTGGTGACCGGTTTCGCGCACCTGCATGGCCACCCCGTGGGGATCGTGGCCAACAACGGAGTCCTTTTCAGCGAGTCGTCGTTGAAGGGTGCCCACTTCATTGAGCTGTGCGATCAGCGGGGCATTCCCTTGGTCTTCCTCCAGAATCTCTCCGGGTTCATGGTGGGAAAGGACTACGAACAGGGCGGCATCGCCAAGAACGGCGCCAAGATGGTCACGGCAGTGGCGACGGCCCGGGTGCCGAAACTGACCGTGGTGATCGGCGGCTCCTTCGGCGCGGGAAACTACTCCATGTGCGGCCGGGCTTATTCGCCGCGTTTCCTCTGGATGTGGCCCGCGGCCCGCATCTCCGTCATGGGCGGAAACCAGGCCTCCAGCGTCCTGGCAACAGTCAAAAGGGACCAATACGAGGCCGCCGGCCAGGAATGGTCCGTCGAGGACGAGGAAGCCTTCAAGGCCCCCATCAAGCAGCAGTACGAGGACCAGGGCAGCCCCTACTACTCCACCGCCCGGCTGTGGGATGACGGCATTATCGACCCCGCTGACACGCGGCGGGTTCTGGGCATGGCCCTCGACGTCGTTTCCCGCCCGCCACTGCCGGAGACCTCTTTCGGCCTCTTCAGGATGTGACCATGACCCTGCCAACAACAGCCACAGAACCAACAACAGCCACAGAACCAGCCGCAGAACCCACAGTCTCAGCGCGGACCTTTTCTGCCGTCCTCGTTGCCAACCGAGGTGAGATCGCCTGCCGTGTCATCCGAACCCTAAGGGACATGGGCATCCGCTCAGTCGCCGTCTATTCGGAAGTGGACAAGGACGCCAAACACGTCAGCCTGGCGGATACGGCCGTCGCCATTGGCGGAACGTCACCTGCGGACAGCTACTTGAAGATCGACGCCATCATCGACGCGTGCCGCCGCAGCGGAGCGGAGGCCGTTCATCCGGGCTACGGCTTCCTGTCCGAGAACGTTGCGTTCGCCAAAGCGTTGGACGCTGCCGGCATCACGTTCATCGGACCCGGTATCGGTGCCATCGAAGTGATGGGAGACAAGATCCGGTCCAAGAACCACGTAATGGCCTACGACGTTCCCTGCGTTCCCGGCATCGCCAAGCCCGGACTCACTGACCAGGATCTCATTGAAGCAGCCTCCGACGTCGGCTTCCCGCTCCTGATCAAGCCATCGGCAGGCGGCGGTGGCAAGGGTATGCACGTGGTGGAACGGGCCGAGGACCTGGCCTCCACGCTTCTGACGGCGAGGCGCGTCGCAGCGTCCGCTTTCGGTGACGACACTCTCTTCCTGGAACGGCTCATCCGGGCTCCCCGGCACATCGAAGTGCAGGTCCTGGCCGACAACCACGGAAATGTCATCCACCTCGGCGAGCGCGAATGTTCCCTGCAACGACGGCACCAAAAGGTCATTGAAGAAGCTCCCTCCGCGCTTTTCGAATCACTGGCGGACGGCGCTGCCCACAGGGCGCGGATCGGCGAGGCGGCCTGCAACGCAGCGCGTTCGGTCAATTACAGCGGCGCCGGAACCGTCGAGTTCCTGGTGTCCGACGAACATCCGGATGAGTTCTTCTTCATGGAGATGAACACCCGGCTGCAGGTGGAGCATCCTGTCACTGAGCTGGTCACGGGAATCGACCTCGTTGAATGGCAGGTGAGGATCGCCGCCGGTGAGGTGCTCACCGTGGCGCAGTCCGACGTCGTACTGCAAGGCCATGCCGTGGAGGCGCGGGTGTACGCGGAGGTGCCCGAGCGGAACTTCATGCCGTCGATGGGGCGCATCGTGGCACTCGCTGAGCATGGCGCGGCGGACGCCGCCGTGTCCGGTCAGCAGCAGGCCCATGCCAATGTGCGGATCGACTCCGCCATGCGGGACGGGCTGCAGATCACGGGTGACTACGATCCCATGCTCGCCAAAGTTATCGCGTGGGGAGCGGACAGGGCCGCCGCACTGGACACGCTGGATGCTGCGCTGGGCCGTTACACCTTGCTGGGCGTGGACACGAACGTCGAGTACCTTCGACTCCTGATCAACGACGCCGATGTCCGTGCCGGGCACCTCGACACCGGGTTGATTGAACGCAAGCTGCCGTCCATGGAGTTCCGGCACGCAGGCCCCAAGGAACTGATCGCGGCCGCCCTCACGCTGTGGCTTGAACGCCCGGCCCCGGCGCTCGCAGGAGATGCGTGGAAGAGCGCCGACGCTTGGCGGGTCGGGGCTCCCGGTGCCTGGACCGCGACCTTTGGCGTCCCAGGCGCCGCCATGGCCAAGGTCGCCGTCACTGAAAAAGCCGGCACCGTGACGGCAAGGGTCGACGACGGCGAACCGGTGGGCGTGCGGGTGGCCGACCGGAGCGGGACCGGGATAACCCTGGAGTTCGACGGCGGTCAGGTCACCTATGCGGTGGCCACGGCGGACGCAGCACGGGAGATCTTCGTGGGCAACGATGGCTGGTCCTGCCGGCTTGAGGTCCTTGACCGGGCCGCTCGCCTGCAACGGATGCTCGCGGGGATCCAGCGCGTCGAAGGAGCAGCCGATCCGGAAGTGCGCTCGCCCATGCCGGGGACGGTGGTTTCCGTGTCCGTGGCCAACGGTGACGTGGTCGAGGAAGGACAGGTCCTCCTGGCTGTTGAAGCCATGAAGATGGAGCACCAACTTGTGGCGTCCGTCGCCGGAACCGTCCACCTCACCAGCAAACCCGGCGATCTGGTCAAAGCCGACCAGGTGCTCGCCACCATCCATGCAGCGGTCGCCGCAGAAGACACGGCCAACGCGGGCCGCGACACCAACAACGGCCGGAACCCAGACAAGAGCCAGAACCCAGACAACGGCCAGAACCCAGACAAGGAAGTCCAGCCATGAGCACGTTTGAACTGACAGAGGAATACCAGGACCTCAGCGATTCCGTCAGGGAGTTCGCCGACGAGGTAGTAGCCCCTGTCTCCGCCAAGCACGACGAAGAGCACAGTTTCCCTTACGAAGTGGTCAAGCAGATGGGGGAGATGGGCCTGTTCGGCCTGCCGTTCCCCGAGGAATTCGGCGGGATGGGCGGAGATTACTTCGCGCTCGCCTTGGCGTTGGAACAGTTGGGGCGCGTAGACCAGTCCGTGGCCATCACCTTGGAAGCCGGAGTATCGCTGGGGGCCATGCCGGTTTACCGCTTCGGCACCGAAGAGCAGAAGCAGGAGTGGCTGCCGCAGCTGGCATCCGGCCGGTCCTTGGCCGGTTTCGGGTTGACCGAGCGTGAAGCCGGATCCGACGCCGGCGGCACCAAGACCAACGCCCACCTGGAAAACGGCGAGTGGGTCATCAACGGCAACAAGGAGTTCATTACCAACTCCGGCACGGACATCACTACCCTGGTCACCGTCACGGCAGTGACAGGCCGGAAAGAGAACGCCGACGGCAGCACCAAGAAGGAGATCTCCACCATCCTGGTGCCGACGGACACGCCGGGGTTTACCGCAGAAAAGCCCTATAACAAGGTTGGGTGGAACGCGTCGGACACCCACCCGCTGACCCTGGACAACGTCCGGGTTCCCGAAGCCAATCTGTTGGGCGAGCGCGGCCGCGGCTATGCCAACTTCCTCTCCATCCTGGACGAGGGCCGGATCGCCATCGCTGCCCTGGCCACGGGTGCGGCCCAAGGTTGCGTGGACCTGTCCGTGAAGTACGCCAAGGAGCGCAGCGCGTTCGGACAGAACATCGGCAAGTACCAGGCCATCCAGTTCAAGATCGCCCGCATGCAGGCCAGGGCCCACACAGCCCGCCTTGCCTACTACGACGCCGCCGCGAGGATGCTGGCGGGCAAGCCGTTCAAGACCGAAGCAGCCATAGCTAAGATGGTCGCAGGCGAGGCAGCCATGGACAACGCGCGGGACGCCACCCAGGTGTTCGGCGGCTATGGCTTCATCAACGAATTCACGGTGGCACGCCATTACCGCGACTCCAAGATCCTTGAGATCGGCGAAGGCACCACCGAAGTCCAGTTGATGCTCATCGCCCGCGAGCTGGGTCTGTAACCGTACGTTGGGTCGGCAGTGGCAGGGAAGGATCAAGGATGATTGACAAGGTTGTTGCCAGCGCCGCCGTAGCGGTGAAGGACATCCCGGACGGAGCCTCGCTCGCGGTAGGGGGCTTTGGCTTATGCGGTATCCCCGTTTCCCTGATTGAAGCCCTTCATCAGCAGGGAACCACGGACCTGGAAACTGTCAGCAACAACTGCGGCGTGGACGATTGGGGCCTGGGAATCCTCCTCAAGGACGGCCGCATCCGCCGCACCATCAGTTCGTACGTGGGCGAGAACAAGGAGTTTGCCCGGCAGTATCTGGCGGGGGAGCTTGAAGTTGTCCTCACCCCGCAGGGCACCTTGGCGGAGAAGCTGCGCGCCGGCGGCGCAGGCATCCCGGCCTTTTATACCAAGGCCGGCGTGGGAACCCAGGTGTCCGAAGGCGGCCTCCCGCAAAAGTACGACGCCGAAGGCAACGTTGCGATTGCTTCGGCGCCGAAGGAGGTGCGGGCTTTCAAGGACGGCGACTACGTCCTGGAAGAGTCTTTGACCCCGGACTTCGGGCTGGTCCATGCCTGGAAGGGGGACCGCCACGGCAACCTTGTTTTCCATGCGACGGCCATGAACTTCAACCCTCTCTGTGCCATGGCGGCCCGGGTGACGATTGCCGAGGTCGAGGAACTCGTGGAACCGGGGGAGTTGGATCCGGAGCACATTCACACGCCGGGTATCTTCGTTCAGCGGGTCGTCGTAGCAGGAGCTGCGGAGAAACGGATCGAAAAGCGCACAGTCGCGTTGATCTCCGCAACAAACGGACAGACAGGAGCTTCATGATGGCCGACAACACTTATCAGGACTTACCGCCGCGTCCCGAAGCAGTACGGCACGAGTACCGGCGGGCCGACGTCGAACACCACGAAGCAAAAGGCTGGACCCGCAACGAACTGGCCGCCCGCGTGGCCAAGGAACTGGTCAACGGACAGTACGTGAACCTGGGAATCGGGATGCCCACCCTGATCCCCAACTACATCCCGGACGGAGTGGAGGTCATCCTCCACTCCGAGAACGGCATCCTCGGAGTTGGCCCGTACCCTACCGAGGACAGGGTCGATCCCGACCTCATCAATGCCGGCAAGGAGACCGTGACAACCAACCCGGGTGCTGCGTTCTTCGACTCGGCGTCCTCGTTCGGCATGATCCGCGGCGGACACGTGGACGTGGCGGTCCTGGGAGCGATGGAGGTCGCTGCCAACGGCGATCTTGCCAACTGGATGATCCCCGGCAAGATGGTCAAAGGCATGGGCGGCGCCATGGACCTGGTGTTCGGTGCCAAGAAGGTCATCGTCATGATGGATCACGTCGACCGCAACGGCCGGCCAAAGATTGTCCCGAGCTGCACGCTTCCCCTCACCGGCAAGGGCTGTGTGGACAGGATCATCACGGACCTGGCGGTGATCGACGTCGTCAAGGACGAAGGTGATCCGCGGTTGGTGTTGCGCGAGCTCGCCCCGAACGTCACCCTAGACGACGTCCTGGCGGCCACAGGCGCCGAGCTGTTCGAAGAGGACCAGGAGCTCACTGTATGACGCGGGTCGTGGAACAACGCGGACTCTACTTCGACGAACTCGAAGAAGGCGTGATCTACGCCCACAAGCCCGGCCGCACCGTCACGGAGACGGACAACGTTCTCTTCACCACGTTGACCATGAACACCCAGGCGCTCCATCTGGATGCTGCCTGGAGTTCCGGACAGCCGTTCGGTCAGCGCCTCATGAATTCAATGTTCACGCTGTCCACCATGGTGGGGCAGTCGGTGACACAGCTGACGCAGGGGACCATCATTGCCCAGTTGGGGCTGACGGATGTCACGTTCCCGCACCCGCTGTATCACGGGGATACGCTGTACACGGAAACGGTGATCACGGGAAAGCGTCTGTCTTCGTCCCGGCCCGGACAAGGCGTGGTGACCATGCAGCACACGGGCCGCAACCAGGACAGTACCGTGGTAGCCCTGGCCACCCGCACCTGCCTGATGTGGACCAAGGAAGCGCACGCCGCGAACCTCGCCGACCATTAGAACGCAGCAATCAGCACGCCAGCAGCAAGGAAATCCATGCACTCTCCCTTCACCATGGGCCCGGCCCTCCTCTTCTGCCCCGCCGACCGGCCGGAGCGCTTCGGCAAGGCCGCGGACCGCGCGGACGCGGTCATCCTGGACTTCGAGGATGCCGTGGCTCCCGCGGACAAGCCCGGGGCCCGTGATGCTGTTTTGAAGCAGCTGGGTGCCGGGGAACTGGACCCCCAACGGACCATAGTGCGTGTGAATCCCGTGGGAACCCGTGACTTCGAATTCGATCTCCAGGCCTTGGAACAAACGCCGTACCGGACGGTCATGCTGGCCAAAGCAGAAAGCGGAGAACAGCTGCGGGCGCTGGCCGGCTACAGCGTCATCGCACTGTGTGAAACCGCATCAGGCATCGTTAATGCTTCCGCCATCGCGGCTGAGCCCAACACCGTTGCCATGATGTGGGGTGCGGAGGACCTCCTGGCTTCCTTGGGCGGACTCTCCAGCAGGAACGACGACGGCGGCTACCGCGCTGTCGCACTGCACGCGCGCTCCACTGTGCTTCTCGCAGCCAAAGCCGCCGGCAAGGAAGCAATCGACTCCGTGTACGTGAACATCCCGGACTTGGCGGGCCTGCTGACCGAGTCCGCAGACGCGGTGGCCAGCGGATTCGGGGCGAAGGCGTGCATCCACCCCAACCAGGTGGCCGTGGTCCGGGAGGCTTATGCGCCTGCCCCCGAAGCTGTTGCCCAAGCCGAAGAACTCCTCGAAGCAGCGGCCGCCGCAGGCTCAGGTGTGTTCCAGTTCAAGGGCAAGATGATCGACGGACCCATTCTCAAGCATGCGGAAGCGACGCTGCGCCGGGCCAGGCGTTAAACAGAACCGGCCCTTGTTGCGCAGCCACCGTAGACCGGTTTGCTGGGCGAACAAGGGCCGAATTCGTGTGCGTCCGCTATGACGCCTTAGGCGTGGACCGCCGTCGCGAGTTCAGTGAGTTCGACGGCAGCGGGCCTGGCAACCGTGCTCTTGATGACTTCGGCCTTCCCGCTCTTGGCCGAGGCGAGGACCGATTCCATGACGTCCAGTGCATGGAAGGCCAACTGGCCACCGGCCCGCGGTTCCTCACCGGCGGGAGTCGCGGCGAGGTCTGCGATGCCGAAGCCGCGGCCCGAGTCCTTGTAGCCCGCAGAAACCGGGAGGGTTTCCCAGTCCTCGGCGCCAAGGGCGAAGAGCTGCACATCCCCGTCGAAATGATTCGGATCCGGGACGACCAACGACCCCTTTTCGCCATGGATTTCGATGTTCGGGCTCTTGGTTTTCACGGCGTCGAAGCTCATGAAGAGCGTGGACAGGGCCCCGGAAGCGTGGACCAGTACTCCGGTGACATGGGACTCGATGTCCACCGGGACCTTCTGCCCTTCCCGCGGACCTGAGCCGATGGTGCGTTCGTTTCGGGTATGGCTGGCCGCCCCCACCACCGACACCACGGGCCCCAGCAACGTGACCAATGCGGATACGTAGTACGGCCCCATGTCCAGCAGGGGCCCACCACCGGGCTGATAGTAGAAGTCGGGGTTCGGGTGCCAGCGTTCGTGTCCGGGAGTTGCCATCGTGGCTGTGGCGGAAACCGGTGCACCGATCAGTCCGTCGTCGATCGCCTTGCGGGCAGTTTGAATACCGGTACCCAGGACGGTGTCCGGTGCACAGCCAACCAAGACACCCGCGGCGGACGCAGCCTCAAGTACCTCCTTGGCCTCAGTAGTTGTGGCTGCGAGGGGCTTTTCGCCGTACACCGATTTGCCGGCGGCGATTGCCTTGAGTGCGATCTCCGCGTGAGCAGCCGGGATGGTCAGGTTCAGCACCAGCTCGACATCATCCGCTGCCAAAAGCCCGTCCACACTCAGCGCCCTGACGCCCTCGTAGGAGTCGGCCACAGCCTGCGCCCTTGCGGGATCAAGGTCTGCCACGGCCACCAGATTCACCGAATCCAGCCGGCGGAAGTTTGCCAAGTACTGGGCAATGATGGCGCCGCAGCCGATGATGCCGACGTTGAGCGGCTTGGCGGGGTTCAGCGGGATGCCCACAGCATGCCCCTTTCGATGATGGCGCGGACGTTGCTGTCCTGCAGGATTTCCACCCTGTGGCCGGGGGTGCAGACGAAGATTTTGCCCTTGCCCCACTGGCGTGTCCAGATGGCCGGCGAGGTAACTTCGCGGTTCCAAGGATCCCACTCACGTACCTTTTGGGTGGTGGTGGCCAGGACATCAACGTAGTCGTCGCTCAAAACCCAGTACTGCTCCGTGACGAGGTCAAAATCGCCAATCCCCTGGGTAATGGGGTGTTCGGCTGCGGCGGGCAGCATGTTCACCGTGTAGGGAACATAATTGTCCGATTGCTCCCCGGTCTGTTCGTCCGCGTGCTTACCCGGGTGGCAGGCGAACTGGCCACCGATGAGATGGAGGTAATCGGAGTTGTTGCGGTAGGAATCGGCGATTCCGCCGTGCCAGCCGGCCAGTCCCGTGCCGTTTTCGACGGCGGTCCGCAGCCCTTGGAACTCGTTCTTCTCGATGGTGGACATGGTCATGCATTGGACGATCAGGTCCACACCGGCCATATATTCAGCGTCGGCATATATCTTGGGTGACTCTTCGACGCGGACGTCGTAGCCGTTGTCCCGCAAGTAGGGGAGGAAAAGCTCCGTGGCCTCGATTGGCTGGTGTCCATCCCAGCCGCCGCGGACCACCAACGCGGTCTTGTTATTGCTTGTCATGGTTTCCTTCGTATCGGGGCGTGTTCGTTGGAGTCAGGGTAGGGATTCAGCGTGTTGCGAAGGCCGCATCAAAGGCAGCGGCCGGAGGACGGATGGCAGCGAGTTCGCGGACCATCTTGAGCGCCTGGGGAGCGCCCACCAACCGGTCCATGCCGGCGTCCTCCCATTCGATGCTGGTTGGTCCTTCATAACCAACAGCGTTCAAGGTGCGGAAGATCGGCTCCCAATTCACGTCGCCGTGACCGGCCGTGACGAAGTCCCACCCGCGGCGGGGATCCGCCCAGGGCAGGTGGGAACCAAGACGGCCGTTTCGTCCATTGAGTTGCCGGACGGATTCCTTGACGTGGACATGGAAGATCTTGTCGGCAAAGTCCTGCAGGAACATCACCGGGTCCAGGTCCTGCCAGATGAAGTGGGACGGGTCGAAGTTCAAGCCAAAGCTCTCCCGCGGCCCGATGGCTTCCAGGGTGCGCTTGGCTGTCCAGTAGTCGTAGGCGATTTCCGATGGGTGGACTTCCAGGGCGAAGCGGACACCCACTTCGTCAAAGACGTCCAGGATGGGATTCCACCGATCGGCGAAGTCCTGGTAGCCGCGCTCAATCATGGCGTCCGAAGCCGGTGGGAACATGGCTACGCACTTCCAGATGGACGAGCCAGTGAAACCGGTGACCGTCTTGACGCCCAGCCTCGCGGCGGCGCGGGCCGTGGTTTTCATGGCTTCAGCCGCGCGTTGGCGTACGCCTTCAGGGTCACCATCGCCCCATACCGCCGGGGCGAGGATGTCACGGTGCCGCTCATCGATGGGGTCATCGCAGACGGCTTGTCCGGTGAGGTGGTTGGCAATGGCATGGACAGTCAGGTTGTGCTTTTCCAGGATGTCGAGCTTTCCCTGAAGATAAGCGTCGTCCTCAACCACTTGCAGGGGATCCAGATGATCGCCCCAGCAGGCGATTTCCAAGCCGTCAAAGCCCCACTCGCCTGCAAGCCGTGCCACTTCCTCGAACGGCAGATCAGCCCACTGGCCGGTGAAGAGGGTGATTGGTCGGGTCATGATGCTTCCTTGTCGACGTTCTGCCAGCGGCTTGCGTTGTCCGCGCTGGTCTCGACTGCGGCCAGTACCTTTTGCACCTGCAAGGCATCAGCGAACGACGGCGAGGGCTGCTCGCCTGCGTCGATCGCGTTCACGAGGTCCACAACCTGATGGGTAAATCCGTGCTCATAGCCCAAACCATGTCCGGTGGGCCACCAGTTGGCGGTGTAGGGATGGGACGGTTCGGTGACCATGATCTTCCGGAAGCCCGCGTCCGGTTCCAGCGCCGCTTCATAGAACTGCAGTGAGTTCATGTCCTCGAAATCGAAAGCAAGGGAACCCTTGGTGCCGTTGAGCTCCAGGCGCATGGCATTCTTGCGTCCCAGGGCAAAGCGGGTGGCTTCGAAGATGCCGATGGGTCCTGACTCGAACCGCGCAGTGAACAGGGCCGCATCATCAACGGTTACCGGGCCACGCGGTCCATCTGAACCGCCGTGTCCGCCCAACCCCACGAAATCGCCGCCCACGGGGCGTTCCTTGACGAAGGTTTCCAGCAGCGCAGAGACTCCGGTGATATTGAGGCCGGTGATCCATTGCGCGGCGTCGATGCTGTGGGCTCCGATGTCGCCCAGGGAACCGGAACCGGACTTGGATTTGTCCAGTCGCCACGTCAGGGGTGCGTCCGCATCGCTGAGCCAGTCCTGGAGGTACTGGGCGCGGACATGGCGGATTTCGCCGAGCCGGCCTTCTTCAACCATTCTCTTTGCCAGTGCCAAAGCAGGCGTGCGGCGGTAGCTGAAGCCGCACATGGACAGGACTCCGCGCTCGGCTGCTGCCTGCGCGACGACTGTCATCTTTTCGGCTTCCTCCACGGAGTTGGCCAAGGGCTTTTCGCACAGGACATGCTTGCCGGCCTCGAGCGCGGCAATGGCGATCTCGGCATGGGTGTTGCCCGGGGTGCAGATGTCGATCAGGTCGATGTCGTCCCGTTCGATCAACCGCCGCCAGTCGGTTTCGGTGGATGCCCAGCCGTATTTGGCTGCCGCAGCCTTGACACCGTCAGGATTCCTGCCTGCCACGGCCGTAAGTTCCGGTGTCCGTGGCAGGTCAAAGAACCGCGGTGCGGTACGCCAGGCGTGGGAGTGCGCGGCGCCCATGAAGGCGTAGCCCACCATTCCTACACGCAGTGGTTTTGCTTGTGTCACAGGGGAGTCCTTTCTATTTGCTGAAGCCTGCGGTCAGGCCGCTGACCAATTGGCGGCGTCCAAGGACATAGATCACCAGGATGGGCAGCGTGCTCAGCACGACCGAGGCGAGAACGGCAGGGATGTTGACGCTGAACTCACCCTGGAAGGACCACAGACCCAAGGGCAGGACGCGCAGTCCGGGACTCTGGGTGAGCACGAGCGGGAGCAGGAAGCCGTTCCAGACATGCAGGCCGTTGTAAATAGCCACGGTGACGATGGCGGGCTTGGTCAATGGAAGAGCCAAACGCCACATGGTCTGCCACTCGCTGCACCCGTCCAGGCGCATGGATTCGAAGAGCTCGTTCGGAACGTCGCGGATGAAGTTGGACAGGATCAATACCGTCAGCGGTATGGCGAACGCAATGGACGGAAGCATGATGGCCAACAGGCTGTCATAGAGATTCAGGCGGATGATCATCAGGTAGATCGGGATGATGGTGGCCTGAAGGGGAATTGCCAGTCCCATCAGGAAGACACCGTTGACGAACTTCAAGTACCTGCCCTTGCCGCGCACGATCGCGAAGGCCGCCATGAAGGCGATCAGGACCGTGGGGATAACCGATCCCAGTGTGACGATGACGCTGTTCATGAAGTAAGTGGCGAAGTTGGCTTCAAGAACCAGCTGGTAGTTCTCCAGGGTCGGGGCTGTCGGCAGCGCCATCGGATTTTGTCCGAAGTAGCCTTCGGAGGTCTTCAGGCTGGTGATGACTATGTAGTAGACCGGAATGATGATGACGGCGAGCCAGATCCAGCCGCCGAGGCCGCCGGGGATGTTGAGCCGCCTGATCCGTGTGCCAAGGCTTTGCTTGGCTTTGATCGACGATGCCGCAGAGGCGGGTGTTCCGGGTTTTGAGTCGCTCTTGAGGACAGTACTCACGTTACATACCTTCCAGTTGGCTGCCCTGTTGGTCCTTGCCGCCCAGGCGTTGGAGGAATAGGGCCAGCGCCAGGCCAATGACGACAAGGATGACGGCGATGACGCTTGCAGGTCCCATGAGGTTGGCCCGGAAGCCGCGCAAGTACATGTCGAGGGCCAGGATGCGGGTGGTGTTACCCGGTCCGCCACCTGTGAGGACGAAGATGAGGTCGAAATACGTCAGCGACCCAACAACCATCAGGGTTGAGGACGTGATGATGGTGTACTTCAGCTGAGGCAGTGTGATGTGGAAGAACTGCTTGATGGTTCCTGCGCCGTCGATCTGGGCCGCTTCATAGAGCGACTTGGGGATCTGCCGCACGCCACCTTGGTAAATCAGGGTGTGGAACGGCACGAACTGCCAGGCGATAACGAAGATGATCAGTCCGAGCGCCAGCTGGGGCACTCCCAACCAGTCCTGGGCAAGGAACGGAAGTCCCAGGCCCATGGCCAGGCCGAAGTTCGGGTCCAGCAACGCCTTGTAGGCGATGGCGACCGCAGCCGAGGAAAGCAGCAGGGGCAGGAAGTACAACACGGCCAGAGCTGCCCTGTATCGCTGCGTTCCCGCGGTAAAGACCCCCAGCAACAGACTGATGGGCGTCTGGACGAGCCAGGACACAATCATGATCATGAAGGTCAGGCCAAGGGAGTTGTAGAGTTCGGGGTCGGACAAGACCGACGTCCAGTTCTCCATTCCGGCTGCTCCAATGGCGCCGATGCCGTCCCAGTTGGTGAAACTCAGGATCAGTACCCCGAGAAGCGGTACAACGGCGAAGACGACAAAGAAGAACAAGGCCGGAATCGTCAGCCAGGGAAGCGCGGATCTTTGCTGCACGCTTCCTTGGGTCTTTTGTGTACCAGAGGCAGCCCTGTTAGAGGTTATGGAGCTCATTTGCCCAGGGTGGCATTCATGTTCTCAGCGAATTGCTGCGGGGTGATCGACTTGAGGAAGAGCTGGTCAATGTTGTTCAGCAGGGCTTCGGCAGCGGTGGGGCTCAGGGCCTGGTCCCAGGACTGCTGGAAGTTGGGGGCGTCCTTGCCCAGGGCGTAGACGAAGTTCAGGAAGTCCTTGTCCGGGGACGAGGCAAGCTTGTCTTCAATGCCCTTGACGATCGGAACCGAGCCGGAGTTGATGTAGGCGTCGATGACCGTATCTGTCATGATGCCGTCCTTGAAGAATTTCTTGGCCGATTCCTTTTCCTTGTCCGTGGCCTTGGCCGAGATCGACATGTACTGGGCCGGGTTGCCCACGCCGTTCTTCGGGTCTCCCTTGCCGCCGGCAATGGTCGGGAAGTTTACGAAACCGAGCTTTCCATTCTGGACGAAGTTCTGGCCGTCCTTCTTCATGGCGCCGTAGGTCCAGGAGCCCTGCAGCATCATCGCTGCCTTGCCGGTGAACAGGAGGGCCTGGTCTGCCTTTGAATCCGCCGTGATGGAGGAGAAACCCTTGATGAAGCCATCGGCGGAGACCAGTTCCTGGATCTTGGTGCCGGTTTCGATGACGGCCGGGTCCATCCAAGCGTTGGGCTTGCCATCGAAAATAGCCTTGAAGACCTCGGGGCCGCCGATGCGGTCCAGCAAGTATTCCAGCCACATCATGGAGGTCCAGCGGGATTGTCCGCCCAGGGACAACGGGGCTACGCCCATGTCGTTGAAGGTCTTGACCAGGGACATGAGGTCTTCCCAGGTTTTCGGCGGCTGGACTCCGGCTTTGTCGAACAGGTCCTTGTTGTAGAAAAGGACGATCGGGGCCACGTACTGGTTGGGAAGGGCGTAGATCTTGCCGTCAACCGTTGCTGCTCCGAAGGAGGAGGGGAAGAACTTGTCCTTGAGGTCCGGGTTGGAATCAAACCAGCTGGTGAGGTCTTCAACCTGTCCCGCGTCGGCGTACGTTTTCAGGCCACCGCCACCCCAGCCGTAGATGATCGTGGGGGCCTGGCCGGCCCCGATGGCCGTCTTGATCTTGGTCTTGTACGCGTCGTTCTGGAAGTACGTGACGGCGATCTTGTTATCGGGATTGGCCGATCCGAATGCATCCACGGCCTTCTGCATGGTGGTTTGGTTGGGCTCGCCTGTAAGGAACCACATGCTGGCTCCGCCTCCGCCGCTCGCACCGCCTGGACCGGACGTGCCGCAGGCGCTTGTGGCCATGGCGGCGAAAGGAGTCACGGCCGCGAGGGCCAGGAAGGAACGCCGGGATGATTGGAACTGCTTCATTGCTTCTCCAGGGGTAGTCGCATCACTGAGCAAGCCTTGGTGCTTACTGCCGAACAGAGTGCCTGGCCCGAAATTTATCGAAAAATTTCGATGCCATGATTTAGGTCACGGTCTAAACTAAAGCCTGCGTCACAGTCCGTCAAGGGTCTCCTGGTAAAGATCTACGGTGATAAATCCGGTGAATTGCACGCGTCAGATTTATCGCCGATACTGAAAACACGTCGAAAGATTTCGAAAGTTGGGGAACATGGTTCGAGAAGTACGTCCGCCCAAATTGACCTTGGCTGCCGTCGCCAAGGAAGTTGGCGTCTCCGCGCCAACCGTGTCCAAGGTGGTTAACGGCCGGCAGGACGTGGCCGAGGAGACCCGTAACCGCGTCCTCGCGGCCTTGCACAGAACGGGCTACCGTTCCCCGCTTCAGCGCAAGAGTCCTCCCGCGCAGCAAGCCGTGGAGGTAGTCTTCGATTCGCTGAACTCTGCGTACTCCGTGGAGGTGCTCAACGGAATAATGGAGCATGCCGCGGCCTCGCAGATGGAAGTGATCCTCTCCGTCACCAGCAGGCAGTCAGCCTCGCCCATGGACCCGGAGGAGCGTGCCCAGCGCCTGCTCGATGAGGGCCGCAGCGGCATGATCGTCGTCACCTCGGCCTTCGGGCCAGGGCAGCTTAAGGCCTTCCAGCGACGCCGCATTCCGGTGGTCGTGGTGGATCCGCTCAACCCGCCACCGGGAGACGTCTTCAGCGTCGGAGCAAGCAACTGGGCAGGAGGAAAGGCGGCGGCTTCCCACCTGTTGGAACTGGGGCACCGTCGCATTGCGTACATTGGAGGTCCGGCGGCCGCCGAATGCAGCCAGGCCCGTTTGCATGGTTACATGGCCGCGCTGATGGCCGCCGGCGTGACGGTGGTGGAGGAGTATGTCTCGGCAGGTCCGTTCCGTTCGTCAACCGGGGTGGCGGCGATGAAGTCGCTCCTGGCCCTGGACGATCCCCCCACGGCGGTCTTCGCCGCCAGCGACAGCATCGCCCTTGGGGTCCTGGCAGAAGCCAGGAGGCAGAACATCCGCATTCCGGACGACATGAGCCTGGTGGGATTCGATGGCACGACGCAGGCTGAAGAGTCCCTGCCGCCACTGACTTCGGTATCGCAACCCCTGCTGGAAATGGGCCGTTCAGCGTTGAGCTTCATTCTCCGCCAACGGAGCGGAGAGGAAATCGACTCCCGGCGCGTCGAACTTGCCACCCATCTGGTGGTGCGTGAGTCCACCGCCCCGCCGCGTACGCAGCAGAGTCCGGCAGGTCTCCGACGCCAGGCGGATTGACGCCGGCAGTCAGAGCCGGAGCGGCGGAATGGCTTCGTACAGCAGCAACCGAACCCAACGATCGCCGGTTTCGCGGTACTCCTCACGGCTGGCAAAGCGGTAAAGGTAGCTGCGCGCACGCACCCAGCGGGGGCGTTCGCCGTCGAACGGGTCTTGGCGAAGCAGCCCAAGCGTTGTTTTGTCGGCCTCCAGAAGTCGGTTGAGGAAGGCATAAAACCATTCCTCGTGGACGGTTCGCAGCGGCAGGAACCACATCAGCCAGTCCAGCCTGAGGTGATAGGGCGCCCATTGGCGCGGGAGGCGCCGGACGTCGCCGGGCTTTCCCTTGAAGCCGTATTCCAGCCAGCGGTCATCGGGCGCATCAGGTTCCTCGTCCAGGGTGCCCTCCACGACGATTTCGATCCGCTGTTTGGTGACTGTCCCGAACGCCCCATAGGCATTGACCAGGCGCCATCGGTTGAAGCTGGCATTCATGAGCTGCTGACGCGAAAACAGGTTCAGGAGCGGACGGTAGCTCAGGACCAGCAGCAGGACACTGACCATAACGACGACGGCGAGCCACCACGCCGGGGTTTCGGCGCCCGAGTGCCACTCAAGCGGGATGAACGGGAAGACGGCATGGACCGCGGAGTCGCCCACCGCTCCGAAGGTCAGGATGATCGCTGCCCAATTCAGCCATGCGAAGTTCCCTGAAGCCACCAGCCACAGCTGGGTGACGATGATGACGCCCGCGGCGGCGCTGGCGACCGGCTGCGGTGCGAAAAGGAAGAACGGCACCACCAGCTGCGCAAAATGGTTTCCCGCTACCTCGACCTTGTGCAGCGGGCGGGGGAGGAGGTGGGCCTGCCGGCTGAGCGGGCCGGGCATTGGCTGTGTTTCGTGGTGGTAGAACATCGCTGTCATGTCGCGCCACTCGCGTCCGCCGCGGATCTTGATCATCCCGGCACCGAACTCCAGCCGGAAGACCAGCCACGTGATCAGGATGAGGATGGTGGTGGGTGGGGGCGTCTGGTCCGAACCAAGAAACGCCACCGTGAATCCCGTCTCGAGGAGGAGGATCTCCCATCCAAACCCATAGAACGTCTGGCCCACGTTGACGATCGACATGTACAGGAACCACAGGGCAAGGAAAGCCACCATGGGCAGCCAGGGAGGACCGGCCTGCGGGAGGCCGATCAGCAGTAAGGCCGCCACTGTGATCCCCACCCGGCACACGGCCCGGAGCAGCGCATCCGAGTAGTGCCAGCGGAAAAGAGTCGGCCTGGCCAAGCGGCGTGCAAGGTCCAGGAATGCCGGTACCGGTAGCAGCCCCCGCTCGCCCAAAAGGGCAGGGAACTGGTTCAGCGTCGAAAGGAACGCAACCGCGTAGAGTGCCGCGGTGCCGCGCTGCAACACCTGCCGGGCGAATTCATGGTCCCACGCATCAAACCAGGACAGCCATTCCACAATCCCACGGTACGCAGGGGAGCCCGGCGGTCAAGCAGTGCAGGGCTGCAGGGGTTGCCGTCCCGTTCGCAGGCCCTCGTGCCGGCTGGGATACTTAAGGAATGCAGCCGCGCAAGATCGTCATCCTCGGGTCCACTGGTTCCATCGGCACGCAGGCGATCGACGTCGTCGACGCCGCCCCGCACCGTTTCGAGGTGGTGGCACTGAGCGCCGGCGGAGGAAACCTGGAACTCATCGCCCAGCAGGCCGTTCACACCCGGGCGCAAGCGGTGGGCATTGCCCAGGGCGATCCTGCCACCCTGCAGCAGTTCATTGCCGCTGCGGCCGCGGAAGCGGGCGTGCCGGACTTCGCTCCGCAGATCTTCGTCGGCCCCGATGCCTCAACGGAGATTGCCGCCATCGACTGCGATGTTGTCCTTAACGGCATCACTGGTTCCATCGGCTTGGCCCCCACACTCGCTGCGTTGGGCACGGGAGCTACGCTGGCCCTGGCCAACAAGGAGTCGCTGATCGTCGGCGGTGCCCTGGTCAAAGCCGCCGCACGCCCGGGCCAGATTGTTCCCGTCGACTCCGAACACTCCGCCATTGCACAGTGTCTCCGGTCCGGCACCGAGCAGGAAGTGGAGAAACTGATCCTGACCGCTTCCGGTGGGCCGTTCCGCGGCCGCACCCGTGAGGAACTCCACCACGTCACTCCGCAGGAAGCGCTGGCCCACCCCACCTGGGACATGGGCCTCATGGTCACGACCAACTCGGCCAGCCTGGTCAACAAGGGCCTGGAAGTGATCGAAGCGCACTTGCTGTTCGACGTCCCCCTGGATCGGATCGAGGTGGTGGTTCATCCCCAATCCGTGGTCCATTCCATGGTTCAGTTCGTGGACGGTTCCATCATTGCCCAGGCATCGCCCCCGGACATGAGGCTTCCCATTGCCCTCGGACTGGGTTGGCCCGACAGAGTGCCCCGGGCCGCGCAGGCCTGCGATTGGACGCAGGCCACGAGCTGGACGTTCGAACCCCTCGATGCCGTGGCGTTCCCGGCCGTCGACCTCGCCAAGGACGCAGCCAAGCAGGGGAGTACCTTCCCGGCGGTGTTCAACGCGGCCAACGAGGAAGCCGTTGAGGCCTTCCATTCCGGCCGGATCCGCTTCACGGACATCGTTGACACGGTGGAGTCCGTCCTCAGCGAACACTCAGGATCCTCTGAGCTAACGGTGGAGTCCGTGCTGGATGCTGAGAAGTGGGCACGAGCCCGAACCCACGATCGTTTAGCTTCACGCAGCGCCCAGTAACCCCCCCCATACCTTTACGGAAGCAGTCCCACCGGCATGAGTCCCGTCCTTCTCTTCATTCTTGGAGTTATCTTCGTCGCGATCGGCGTCGCTGTCTCCATCGCGCTGCACGAGGTGGGCCACCTGGTGCCGGCGAAACTCTTCAAGGTGCGCGTCACCAAGTACATGATCGGCTTCGGGCCGACGCTGTGGTCCAGGAAAAAGGGCGAAACGGAGTACGGCTTCAAGGCCCTGCCCCTGGGCGGCTACGTCTCGATGATCGGCATGTATCCGCCCAACAAGGAGGACGGCGGAGTCCGCCCTTCAAGCACCGGCATGTTCCAGACCCTCGCCACCGAAGCCCGCTCGGTCGCCCATGAAGAAGTAGGGCCCGGCGACGAAGGACGTGTCTTCTACAAGCTTCCGGTCTGGAAGAAAATCATCATCATGCTCGGCGGACCGGCCATGAACATGGTGATTGGCTTGGTCCTGCTGGCCGTGCTGCTCATGGGATTCGGCGTTGCCCAGGCAACAACCACGATCTCCGATGTCTCCAAATGCCAGGTGGCGGCAGGCGAAACCGTGGACCCTGATTCAGCCGACTGCAAGCTCACCCCGGCAGCTGCCGCAGGGCTTCAGCCCAATGACAAGGTCACCTCCTTCGACGGCAAGGCCGTCACCAGCTGGGATGAACTGACCAGTTGGATCAGGTCCTCCGCGGGCAAGGAAGTACCCATCACGGTGGAACGCAATGGTGCAAGCGTGGAGACCACCGTGACGCCCGTTCTTTCCTCGCGCCCGGTCATCGGGGCGGACGGCCGCCCCGAGCAGGACGCCAACGGCGTCCTCAAATACCAGGAAGTCGGCTTCCTTGGCATCGGTGCGCAAAGCGCCTTGGTTCCCCAACCGGCGTCGGCTGTCCTTCCCATGGCGGGAGAGAACATCAAGCAAATTTCCGGTGTGATCTTCAACCTGCCCGCCAGGGTGGTCGGCGTCGCCAAAGCGGCCTTCAGCGAGGAGCCCAGGGACCCCAACGGCCCCATCAGCGTGGTGGGTGTCGGCCGCGTGGCCGGCGAGGTGGCAGCCATGGAACAGGTACCCCTGCAGGCCCGGATAGGGACCCTGATCGGACTGCTGGCGGGGCTCAACTTCGCCCTGGCCATCTTCAACCTCATCCCGCTCCTGCCGCTCGACGGCGGCCATGTGGCCGGTGCCCTGTACGAAGGAGCACGACGGCGGTTGGCCAAGTTGCGTGGCAAGCCGGACCCGGGCGCCTTCGACATCGCGAAGCTCCTGCCGGTGACCTACGTCGTGGCGGCGTTGCTGCTGTGCATGAGCGTCCTGCTGATTTACGCGGACATCGTCAAGCCCGTCAACATTTTCGGCTGACCCATGAACATTGACGACCGGACTGTGGGGATAGGCTAGCTCCATGACTGTTTTCGCTGTTGAGTACGTATACGTCGCCGATTCCGACGCCCTCCGCGACGAAGCCCGGCCAGCACACCGTGCGTGGCTCGCCGGACTGGCTGAGGACGACAAGCTGCTTGCCAGCGGCCCCTATGGTGACGGTGCCGGCGCTTTGCTGATCTTCAAGGCCGCGGAAGAAGCCGAACTCAATAACCTCCTCAAGCAGGATCCATTTGCTGAAGCCGGGGTTATCGCCGGCATCCGCACCACCGAATGGGCCCCCATCATCGGCGTCCTGGCAGCCCACGCTTCCTAGCCCCGGCGTCCTTCACCTCAACGATCACCCCAACCCAAGGAGTCCACGTGACCTCGGTCAGCCTGGGAATGCCAGCAGCCCCACCACCCGTTCTTGCCCCGCGCCGCAAGACGCGACAAATCAAGGTTGGTTCCGTTGGCGTTGGCTCTGATTCGCCGATCAGTGTTCAGTCCATGACCACTACGCCAACCACGGACATCAACGCCACCCTCCAGCAGATCGCGGAACTGACTGCATCAGGCTGCGACATTGTGCGCGTCGCCTGCCCCTCCGCTGATGATGCCGAAGCCTTGCCGATCATCGCCCGGAAGTCGCAGATTCCGGTGATCGCCGACATCCACTTCCAGCCCAAGTACGTCTTCGCCGCCATCGAAGCAGGTTGTGCCGCGGTCCGCGTGAACCCGGGCAACATCCGCAAGTTCGATGACCAGGTCAAGGAAATCGCGGCAGCGGCCCGGGACCACGGCACGTCCATCCGCATCGGCGTCAACGCGGGTTCCCTGGAGCCCGGCATCCTGAAGAAGTACGGCAAGGCAACGCCCGAGGCGCTGGTTGAATCCGCTGTGTGGGAGGCCTCGCTGTTCGAAGAACACGGATTCCACGACTTCAAGATCTCCGTGAAGCACAACGACCCCGTGATCATGGTGGCCGCCTACGAGATGCTGGCAGAGAAGGGCGACTGGCCCCTCCACCTCGGTGTGACGGAGGCCGGACCGGCTTTCCAGGGAACCATCAAGTCGGCCACGGCCTTCGGTGCGCTCCTGTCCCGCGGCATCGGCGACACCATCCGCGTTTCCCTGTCCGCCCCACCGGTGGAGGAAATCAAGGTTGGCAACCAGATCCTCCAGTCCCTCAACCTCCGCCCACGCAAGCTCGAGATCGTCTCCTGCCCGTCCTGTGGCCGCGCCCAGGTGGATGTCTATACCCTCGCCGAGCAGGTAACTGCCGGCCTGGAAGGCATGGAGATTCCGTTGCGCGTTGCGGTGATGGGCTGCGTGGTGAACGGACCCGGTGAAGCACGCGAAGCAGACCTCGGTGTGGCCTCCGGAAACGGCAAGGGCCAGATTTTCGTGAAGGGCGAAGTCATTAAGACTGTGCCCGAGAGCGAAATTGTTGAGACACTGATCGAAGAGGCCATGCGTATCGCTGAAGAGATGGGGGAGGCCGATGGCGAAGATGCTGTCAAGGGTAGCCCCGTGGTTAGCGTCTCGTAACGAGAACGGCTTGGGGGTCAGGGTGCTCGGCGGTGCCGACACCCTGGCTCTTCGCGCGCTCGCAAACGAAGACGCCGTAGCCAACGTCTTCATCCTTGCCCATCTGGAAAGTACCGGCACGGCGGCGCCTACCAGCGGCGGGGCCAGCGTTTTCGGAGTTTTCGACGGCGACACGCTCCTGGGTGCCTGCTGGGCCGGCGCCAATCTGGTTCCCGTGCAGCTGGAGCCCGGGCTGGCCGGCTACGTGGCCAACGCCGCCCACCAGACCGGACGCCGGTACGCTTCCATCTTCGGACCGGCCGAGACTGTGCTTGCGCTTTATGCCCGGTTCGAGCAGTTGGGCCATGTGGCCCATGAGGTCCGCGCCGAGCAGCCACTTCTCAGCATCTCCGGCGGCCCGGCCATCGGTGCCAATCCGGCCCTCACCTTTGGCTCAATGGTGGATTTCGACCGCATCCTTCCCGCCTGTGCTGCCATGTTTGAGGAAGAAGTGGGCTACTCTCCCTTCCTGGGAGGCCAGGAGTTCTACAGCAAGAGGGTGGCCGGCCTTATTCGGCAGGGCCATTCCCTGGTTCACATCGATACAAGCGGCATGGTGGTCTTCAAGGCCGAGCTGGGTGCCGTCACACGGGATGTCACCCAGGTGCAGGGCGTGTGGATGAATCCGGAACTGCGTGGCCGTGGCCAGAGCGCCGGGTACATGGCCGCCGTCGTCAACCTCTCGAGGACGTTCGCTCCGGTGACGAGCCTGTACGTCAACGACTACAACACCAAAGCCCGGGCCACCTACGAGCGCGTGGGATTTGAACAGGTTGGCACCTTCGCGACGGTCCTGTTTTAGGTCGCTGGCCGCGACTTGTAGTCTTGTCTCGGTTGGCGCACGCCACCACATCACTCAACCTTCCCTGGGGAACAAATGAATAAGAATGCGCTGCGCGGAATTGGAGCCGCTGCACTGCTGGTTATGGGGCTCACGGCTTGTGTCGGGCCGGCTGCGTCAACTGAGGCCGCCTCGGCTCCTGCAAGCGAAACGGTGGCGGCGACACCCACGCCGACCCCCACCGCGGCTAAGCAGTACACCGCAGAGGAGCTCACGGCTATTGCGTTGCAGTTGCGCGACATCAACGGGCTGAAATTGTCCGTTATGTCCATGGCCGATGCGAGTGGAGTGGAACAGCAGAGCCGGGCGATGTTTGAAGGCGCTGTCATCGAGCCGGCTGAGTGCAAGGAACTGATGCTGGCAAGCCTGCTCCCCACTGAAAATGTGAAAGGTGTTGTAGGGACAAGCCTCGATACCTCCACTGGCTCTTCCACCGGCGTCACATTGTCTTCCGGGGTCGACGAGGAACTTATCAAGGCGGACTTCGCAAAGCAGGATCAAATCAGCGATTGTTCCGGGATGACTATGAAGATGGGGGAAACGACAGTGACCCTTAAGGCTCGAAAGGTCGAGGCGATCGTGTCCACTCCGCTCTCCATGGCGATGCGGACCGACTCTGTCTTCGCCGACGGGCGAAAGCAATCCATGATCATGGTCCGGGGCGCAAAAGATGGCATCGTGATCACCGGTTTGGCTTACGGAGGCAAGACCGAGGAAGAGGCGATTGCCCGGGCGGTGGATCTCGTCAACCAAGCTGCGGCACTGATCAAGTAGCAGCCCAACTGACTCGCAGTTGTGGGGGGGGGGGGGGGGGGGGGGGGGCCCCCCACCCCCCCCCCGGGGGGGGGGGGGCGGGGGGGGGGGGGGGGGGGGGGGGGGGTGGG
>NZ_JARDAN010000015.1:0-100895 GCF_040560085.1 Paenarthrobacter sp. CC6
CCCCCCCCCCCCCCCCCCAACCCCCCCCCCCCCCCCCCCCCCGCGGGGGGGCCCCCCCCCCCCCCCCCCACCCCCCACAACTGCCAGCTACTCGGGGGAGTCCAGGTTGCCTGTGAGGTAGTGCTGGATGTTCGGGGCAACCAAGCGGACCACTTCCTCGCGTGGGGCGGACGCCAGCGGCTGTAGCCGGATCACGTATCGCGCCAGCATGAGGCCCACCACTTGGGTAGCCACCAGGTTTCCGCGCAGCCGCACTTCGGCGGCGGAGCCCGGCAAGCCCCCCATGATCCGTGGCAGGACCGCCCTGCTGACCACTTCCTTCATGAGCGCCGTCTTGGCCTTGGAGCCGATGGTTCCACGGGCGAAGGCCACCATGGCGTGCTGTGCCGGGCCTTCCCAGAGCTCCAGGACGGTGCGGACAATGACTTCAGCCCTCACCTGGGGGTCAGCGTTTTCGACGTCGGACAGGACCGCCGCGGGGTCTGCCGGCAATTCGACACTTGCTGCGAACAGCTCGTCTTTGCCCTTGAAGAAGTGGTGCACCATGGCCGGATCCACGCCGGATTCGCGGGCTACCTGGCGCAGGCTTGTTCCATCGAACCCCTGCTCCGCGAAAAGCCCCCGGGCGGCAGCCAGTATGGCTTCCCTGGAGTGATCTTCCTGACTGCGTCGGCCGCGTCGTAGCTGCGGGAGGCTCATCGCGTTTGTCGCCGCAGGGTCAGCGACGCCAGGACCAATACGCCTACCACGATCGCAGCCATCACCGAGGCGTCCTGCCACATCGCCGACGTCGCCTCGGAATTGCCTGCGATCTCCTTCAGGGCGTCCACCGAGAAAGTCAGCGGCAGGACGCCCGAGATGCCGTCCAGGACCTCATTCATGTGCTCCCGCGCAACAAAGAGTCCGCACAGCAGGATCTGCGGAACAACCACTACCGGCATAAACTGCACGGCTTGGAACTCCGTCCGCGCGAACGCCGAACACAACAGGCCCAGGGCGACACCCAATACCGCGTTGATGACGGCGATCAGCACCACCAGGCCAGGGCTTCCCTTGATATCCAAGTCAAAGATCCAGTACGCCACCGCTGTGGCCACCAGGGACTGCAGGGCCGCCATGATGGAGAAGGCCAAGGCGTATCCGAACAACAGATCGGCTTTGTGGATAGGAGTGGTGAGTAACCGCTCCAAGGTCCCGGACGTGCGTTCCCGCAGCATGGTGATGGACGTCACCAGGAACATCACAACGAAGGGAAAGATCGCCAGCATCATCAGGCCCACACGGTCGAACGTGCGCGGTACCCCGGGCGGCAGGGTTTCGTTCTCATAGAGGAAGTAGACGGCCGTCAGCAGGAGGGCGGGAACAACGAGGATCATTGCCACGCTTCGGTGGTCGTGACGCAGCTGGCCCAGGACCCGGGCGGTCGTAGCCAGCGTCATCCGGAGGTTCATGATGCCACCTGGTTTTCGTGCCGGCCACGGTCCGCAGCCCGGATGATGGTCAGGAACGCCCGCTCGAGGTCCACGCTCTGGCCGCGTTCGGCAAGTTCGGCCGGCGTGAGCTGGGCGAGCAGAAGTCCTTGCCTGAGCAACAGCAAGGTGGAGCAATGGGACGCTTCCTCCATGACGTGGCTGGAGACCAGCAGGGTTGTTCCGGCTGCGGCCATGGCGGCGAACCGCTCCCACAGTTCGGCCCGAAGGACGGGATCCAGCCCCACCGTGGGCTCGTCCAGGACGAGGACTCTCGGGTGGGCCACCAGTGCGCAGGCCAACGACACCCGGCTGAACTGTCCACCTGAAAGATCGGCCGCCTTTTGCCGGGCAAGATCCCGAAGCCCGACGGCGGCAATCGCCTCGGCGGCGTCTGCCGCCGTCGCGCTGTGCATGGCGCCAAAATAGCGGACGTTCGCTTCGACGCTGAGGTCTCCATAGACGCTGGCGCCCTGGGTGACATATCCGACGTCGTGCCTGAGGGGGGCGCTGCCTGCGGCCTGTCCCAGCACGGTGATGGATCCGCGGGTGATCCGCTGGACTCCGACGATGGCGCGCATGAGCGTGGTCTTGCCGCTTCCCGAGGGGCCAAGCAGTCCTGCTACCTGCCCCGGCGCTACTGTGAAATCGAGGCCGCGGAGGACTCTGTTGCGGCCCAAGGAAACATGGAGATCCGTTGCTGCGATGGCAACGGCAGCAGCGGAGGGAGCGGCAGGTTGGGGAGTGCGCGACATGATGGCCTCACGAGCATCCGAAAATTCATCAAGTGATGAAATAACGGTAGAACTGCCGCCGATGAGTGGTCAAGGACTTTCTTCTCCATCGAAAGTACAAAAATCCTTGAAAACGTGTCGTCAATCACATAGGTTCATCCCTAACCGTGTCGTTGGGGCGCGGGTGATTATTGAGGGGAATCGTGACAATGGCAGTTGGCGTTGATCTTTCCAAGGCACTTGACAAGGCGTACGAGGACAAGACCCTGAAGGAAATTCTGGATGCATCTCCGGCCGCGTTGGCAGGTGTTACGGATGCCACGGCAAAGGCCTTGAAGGATTCCCTGGGTATCGACACCATCCGCGAGCTCGGCAGCAATAAGTTCTTCGCAGTCGCAGGCGTACTCGTCGCCCTGGAGGGCAAGACCAAGTAGTCCACGGCTAAGCCCGCGGCCGGCCGGCCGTTGAGCCACGCCATCGCAGGATGACCAGCCCACAGCGGCCAGGGGCTTCCGCTCGCGACGGCGTGGCTCTTCCGTGTGCGGGGCAATGAGGCTCCTAAGGCCGTCCGTTCAAGGCGCGAGGCCGTCAGCCGGTAGATTAGTACGCAGTTGTTTTGCCACATCTGCCAAAGAAACGGATACGTACCCGTGGTCCTTCGCCTTTCCCAGTTATTCCTGCGCACCCTGCGTGAAGATCCCGTCGACGCCGAGGTCGCCAGTCACAAGCTTCTGGTCCGCGCCGGCTATATCCGCCGTGCGGCTCCCGGGATCTACACTTGGCTCCCGCTGGGCCTGAGCGTCCTGCGCAAGGTTGAGGAAATCATCCGCCAGGAAATGTCCGCCATCGGAGCCCAGGAAGTCCACTTCCCGGCGTTGCTCCCGCGCGAACCCTACGAGGCCACCAACCGCTGGACCGAGTACGGCGAAGGCCTGTTCCGTCTCCAGGACCGTAAGGGCGCCGACTACCTCCTTGCCCCCACGCACGAAGAAATGTTCACACTGCTGGTGAAGGACCTGTACTCCTCGTACAAGGACCTGCCGCTGAGCCTGTACCAGATCCAGAACAAGTACCGTGATGAAGCACGTCCCCGCGCCGGGCTCCTCCGCGGCCGGGAATTCATCATGAAGGATTCCTACTCCTTTGACGTTGACGACGCCGGTTTGGACGCCAGTTACGCCGCCCACCGTGCCGCGTACCTGAAGATCTTCGAGCGCCTGGGCCTGGAAGTCATTCCGGTTGCCGCCACCGCCGGTGCCATGGGTGGTTCCAAGAGCGAGGAATTCCTGTTCCCCACCGAGATCGGCGAGGACACCTTCGTTCGCTCGGCCGGTGGTTACTACGCCAACGTGGAAGCCGTCACCACGGTTGTTCCGGCGGACATCGACTTCACGAACGCTCCGGCAGCCGAAGTCCTTGATACGCCGAACACGCCGACCATCGATACCCTGGTCGCGGCAGCCAACCAGCTGGCTCCGCGCAGCGAGGCCGACGGCGGCGCATGGACTGCCGCCGATACCCTCAAGAACGTGGTCCTTGCCGTGACGCTGCCCACCGGTGAGCGCCAGATCGTCGTCATCGGCGTACCGGGCGACCGGGCCGTGGACCTCAAGCGCGTGGAAGCCAACATCGGTTCCCACCTGCCGATCGCCGGTGAGATCGGCCTCGAGGCCGCCAACGAAGAGGACCTCAAGAAACTCCCATGGCTGGTCAAGGGCTACATCGGCCCTGGCCTGTCGCTGGACCAGCCTGTGCTGGGTCTTGAGGGGTCCTCCAAGGTGCTGTTCCTCGTGGATCCCCGCGTGGTTTCCGGCACCCGCTGGGTCACCGGCGCCAACGCTGAAGGCAAGCACGTCTTCGGCCTGGTGGCCGGCCGCGACTTCACCTGGGACGGCGTCATCGAAAGCACCGAAGTGCGCGCGGGCGATCCTGCGCCGGATGGCTCGGGACCCTTGGAAACCGCTCGTGGCATCGAGATGGGCCACATCTTCCAGCTTGGCCGCAAATATGCCGAAGCCCTCGACCTGAAGGTCCTGGACCAGAACGGCAAGCAGGTGGTGGTCACGATGGGTTCCTATGGCGTTGGTGTTACCCGTGCCGTGGCGGCCCTGGCTGAAGCCAACCATGACGAGCGCGGTATCGTGTGGCCGCGCTCGGTTGCTCCGGCAGACGTCCACGTGGTGGCCGTTGGCCGCGGCGACGACATCTTTGATGCTGCCGAGAAGCTCTCCATTGAACTCGAGGCCGCAGGCCTGGAGGTCATCTTCGACGACCGTCCCAAGGTTTCGCCAGGCGTGAAGTTCGGCGATGCCGAGCTCGTAGGCGTTCCCACCATCCTGGCTGTTGGCCGTGGACTCGTGGACGGCGTCGTGGAAATCAAGGACCGCCGCAGCGGTGACGCCGAGAACATCCCGGTGGACAAGGCCGTGGATTACGTGGTCAACGCCGTACGCTCCCGGTGATTTCCGGCTTCGAATCGATCCAGCTCACCACCATCATCCTGATCGTGGTGGCTGGATTCGCAGCCGGTTGGATCGATGCAGTCGTTGGTGGCGGGGGACTGATCCAGCTCCCCGCCCTTCTGCTGGTACCGGGCATCAGCCCTGTCCAAGCGCTGGCGACCAACAAAATGGGGTCCATCTTCGGGACCACCACCAGCGCGGTGACGTACTACCGCCGTGTTGGTCCGGACCTCAAGACCGCGATTCCCATGGCTGTGATTGCTTTGGCCGGAAGCTTCGGCGGCGCCATCCTGGCCGCGTCCTTGCCGGCAAGCGTCTTCAAGCCGATCATCGTGCTGGCGCTGGTCGCCGTCGCAATTTTCACCGCGATGCGTCCCAGTGCAGGTGAGCTGACGGCATTGCGCCACGATGGCCACAAACACTATGTCGTGGCCTGCCTGATCGGCGGCGTCATCGGTTTTTATGACGGCCTGATCGGCCCGGGAACGGGCTCGTTCCTGGTCATTGCCCTGGTTTCGGCCATGGGCTACGCCTTCCTTGAAGCGAGCGCCAAGGCGAAGATCGTGAATATGGCAACCAACGCAGGGGCGCTGATCTTCTTCCTGCCGCACGGCTCGCTCCTCTGGGGCGTAGGCCTGGTCCTGGGCCTCGCCAACATGGCCGGAGGCTATCTGGGTGCCAGGACAGCCGTGGCCAGGGGGAGCAAGTTCGTACGCCTCGTCTTCCTGGTGGTGGTCGCCGCGTTGATCGTCAAACTGGGCGCGGACGTCTGGAACGAGAACTTCGCCTAAGGAACCGCGGCGCAGTCCGGCCCCACACTCCGGGCTGTTCTCCTCAGCTTTCGAGTTCTCCCGGATCCGGAAGATCGTGTGCCCGGGGAAGGTTGTCCAGGGTCCGGCCCGCCATGGTGCTTGCCACCCAGAGGGACCGTGCCAGGTCACCGCCGTGTCCGGGTTTGGCTGCGTACGACAAAGCGTTTTCCACTTCGCGGGCGATGCTCCACTGCTCCGCAATCCCGGGGTCGAGACCGGCTGCGAGGCTGAAGTCATGGCATCGCTCGCGAAGGGCTGCCTCAGGATCTGCCCACGAAAGGTCCGAAAGGCGGTTCCAGAGGATCGGTGCTACGGCAAATTCGGCCTCGCCGATCTGAGGTTGGGGATCAATGGCGAGGTAGCTTCCACGCGCCTGCTGGTCTGTGGTGGTGGCGAGGATGTTCATGAAGTGCAGATCCGTGTGGACCAGCACGTCTTTACCTGAACGGCGGCCTACGGCTCCGCGGGTTTGGCACACCTCGAGGGCCGCCTCCAGCAGCCACCGGGGGAAGGGGCGGTCGAGGCGTTCCCACTCTGCGGGGAGCTCGTCGCTCCAACGCTCCGCAGTCGCGGCGATATGGTCGAAGGCCTGCCATTCACGTCCCTCGCCCGGCTGTATGGAGAGTTCCCGCACGATGCGGCCCCACGAGTCCACGGCCTGGTCCATCGGCACGTCCTGAAGCCCATGGATCGCGTCCAGCCGCTCCAACAGCATGGAGCAGCTGGCGGCGTCGGAAGCCAGGAGCCGGACGGCCCCACGCCCTTCCCAGAGTGCCAGCGCGTGCCGTTCTGCCCGTGCTTCGTCGTGCGGGAAGGCAATCTTCAGGGCGGCCGGCGCGGCACCATGCCGGCGGACGGGCACCACCAACGCGCCGTGGCCGTTCCATGGCTCGGCGCCGGGCGCCAGGTCCACAGAGAGTTCCCAGCGATCCAGGGCACCGGAGATGAGACCCGGCAGGCTGGCCAGCCAGTCCCGGCCCGCTGAGTCACGGTTATACCGGGCGTGCAGGGCGCCCGGAATAGGAATCATCGCGTGAAGGGTCACGCGAACAGCCTAACTCTGCGGGAATGGACGGCCCCTAGAAAACGCCGCTGGCGCCCAAGAGCGTTCCGATGGAGAACGTAGCGGCCAGCGCGAGCGCTCCACCCAGCACCACGCGGACCGCAGCCCGGACACGGGAAGCCCCGCCGATCCAGGCCCCAATTGCTCCTGTGATGGCCAAGGCCACAAGCACCGCAACGAACGTCAGCGGTACGCGCATCTCCGCGGGCGGAAGAAGGATTGCCAGCATCGGGAGCACTGCCCCCAAGGTGAACGCCACAGCGGAGGCCAAAGCGGCATTCCAGGGGCTCACGATGTCGTTTTCGTGAATGTTCAGCTCGGCGGACAGGTGGGCAGCCAAAGCATCGTGCTCGGTCAGTTCTTCGGCGACAGTCCTGGCCGTCTTGGCGCTCAGCCCCTTGGACTCGTAGATCGCGGCGAGCTCGTTAAGTTCGTCTTCGGGTTGCTCGGCGAGTTCCCGGCGTTCCTTCTCGATCAGGGCCTTCTGGGTGTCGCTCTGGCTGCTGACGGAAACGTACTCGCCCAGGGCCATGGAGATTGCACCACCCACCAAACCCGCTGTTCCGGCAGCCAGGATGCTGCCCGTGTTGGTAGTGGCACCCGCCACGCCCACCACGATCGCGGCGACCGACACGATTCCGTCATTGGCGCCCAGCACCCCGGCCCGCAACCAGTTCAGCCGGTGTGCCAAATCGTCCCGGTGCGGTTCATTCTCATGAGTGGTGGCAGTTTCCGTTGAAGCCATGTTCCTAGCCAAGCACCCGGCGACGACGTTGGCCAGCATGGCTAGGCTCGCCTATCCACCCCGCGCCCGTGCGGTCGCTTATCCGCCGGTGGATGCCTGGGCGCGGGAGGAAACAGCGCCTGGAGTGGGCAGGGAAGGCAAGGTATCGGCGTCGAGCTTGAGTCCAGGCAGTGCGGGAAGGGAGGCACCCCAGGCGACGCTCCTGCGGGCCGCCGCCAGAAGGCCGTCCACGGCCCACCCGCGGGTCTCACCGGTGGACAAGGCCACCAAGTCCCCGAAGCCCGGCAAGGACGACGTTTCCAAGGCGGCGAGGGCCGTGGCGGGATCCTGCGCAAACAGCTCCGGAAGCTGATAGCCGGCCGTTGTGGCTGGGACGTCCCCGCAATTGGCACGGGTCAGCGCTTCTGCCTGCCGAAGCAAAAGGACGTGCACTTCCAAACCCCTTGTCGCAGCGGTGCCGGCACTGTTCTCCAGCCTTTTCAGGGCGACCTGGTAGGCGTACACCGCTTCTTGTTGTGAACGGACTGCCGCAGCAAGCGCAGCATCGGTAGTTGCCGACGAGGGCTCCGGTGTGGGGCTGACTGAGGGACAGGATGCCGCGGTTGGCGTCGCCGCCGGAACCGTCGAAGCAAGCGGTGTCTTGCTGTCCGCCGGCGGCTCCACGGGCAACGGTAATTGCCACTGGGCAGCAAGTGTCTCAGCGTGGAGCAGTTGGGCGGTGCCGACGGAGGCCAGCAGGCGGGCAATCCCGCCGTCGGCTTCCCGTGCAGCCGCAAGGCGTTTCCGGCCGCTCAGAGCGAGCTCTTCAACCAGGGAAGCGCGTGTTGCCGGTGCGACTGATGCGGTTTTCGTAGCTGGTGTGGCCTGGAGAGTGGGATGGGTGGCAGCTGCGCCGGTAGCATCTTCCGGAACCATCAGTGCCCGCGCGTGGGTTGTCAGCAATGTCACAAGACCGCCAAGGCCCGGGTTTTTGGCGTCCTTCCCCTCGGCTTCCGCGAGGGCTTGGGCTGCTTCGAGCAAAGCCGCGGCCTCTTTCGCGGCATCAGTGCGGGCAGCTTCGGAGAACGAAACGGGCGGAGGAGTCCCGGAATCGCGCGGAATCAGCACCATCCCGGTGCCAGCCACCAGCAAAGCCACCACGGCAACCAGCAGAACCCTGCCCCATGCTGGTGTTCGTCGTTTTTCGCTTGTTTGCCCGTTCACAACACACCATGGTGTCACGCGGGCAGGCAACTCCGTGCACCATGTTCCCGGGATAATCGTTAGGCTAGTAGTCACAACAACATCTATCGGGAGGCGGCGGGCAACGTGAGTGACTCGGAAGCCACGACTTCAACAGACCGTTCTGAATCGAACTCAACGGCCACCATCCACAACCCGGAAGAGAGCAGGCTCAAGGCGCTGCTCGAACCGGCTGTCCTCGCCAGCAGGCTCTACCTCGAGGATGTTTCCATCCACGTTGCCGGAAAACACCGCACCGTCCACGTCGTCGTGGACCTTCCCCAGGAAGAAACCGGCGGTGTCAGCCTTGACGCCATTGCGGAGGTTTCCCGGGGCCTGTCGGATATTCTGGACAACGATCCCCATGATGACGGACGTCCCTACGACCTCGAGGTTTCCTCGCCGGGAGTGGGACGCCCCCTGACCGAACCCCGTCACTGGCACCGCGCCCGTGGCCGAATGGTGCGGGTCAACGTCATCCAGGGAGACAACCTGCTGGGACGAATCACCTCCGTCGGTGACAACGACGTGACGATCATTCCCGAGCACGAAGTCAAGAAGGGCATGAAGCCCAAGCAGGGCGACCCCATCACTATTCCTTTCGACAGGATCCGCCATGGAAAAGTCGAGATTGAATTCAGCCACCTCCACGAGGCTGCGCTGGAAGACGAGCACAACGGACCTTCCGAGGAGGCCTAATGGATATTGACATGAGCGCACTGAGACTCCTGGAGCGTGAGCGTGAAATCCCGCTGGATCTCCTGATTCCGACCATCGAGCAGGCCTTGTTGGTGGCGTACCACAAGACCCCCGGCGCCTTTGAGAAGGCCCGCGCCGAGCTGGACCGCAAGAGCGGACACGTGACCATCTGGGCCACCGAGATTGACGACGACGGCGAGCCCATCGGCGAGTTCGAAGACACCCCGGCCGGCTTTGGACGCATCGCAGCAAGCACTGCGCGCCAGATCATCCTGCAGCGCCTCCGTGACGTTGAGGACGACAACGTGCTGGGCGAATTCAAGGGCCGTGAGGGTGAGCTCGTTGCCGGAATGATCCAGCAGGGCAACAACCCCCACATGATCCAGGTCAACCTCGGAACCGTGGAAGCCCTGCTTCCCCCGCCCGAACAGGTTCCCGGTGAAAAGTACCTGCACGGAAGCCGCCTGCGTGCCTTCGTCGTGGACGTCCACCGCGGCGCCAAGGGTCCCTCCATCACCCTTTCCCGGTCGCATCCCGGCCTGGTCCGCAAGCTCTTCGAAATGGAAGTTCCGGAGATCGCGGACCACTCCGTTGAGATCGTGGCGCTGGCCCGTGAAGCCGGCCACCGCACCAAGATCGCAGTGAAAGCGAACATCCCGGGCGTCAACGCCAAGGGGGCCTGCATCGGTGAAATGGGCTCCCGCGTCCGCGCGGTCATGACTGAGCTGAACGACGAGAAGATCGACATCGTGGACTTCAGCGAGGACCCGGCAACGTTCATCGCGAACTCGCTGTCGCCGTCGCGGGTGAATTCGGTCACAATCACCGACGAGGCGACCCGGTCGGCCCGCGTGGTCGTGCCGGACTACCAGCTTTCGCTGGCGATCGGCAAAGAAGGCCAGAACGCCCGGCTCGCAGCCAAGCTGACTGGATGGCGGATCGATATCGTTTCGGACGCAGCCCCGGCGAAATCCGAATAGCGGCAGAACCGACGGCTTCGGCCGCCGGTTTCGCGCCGCCCTCCCGGCGCTCCTGGTTTCAGGAGTCAGGGGCCGGGGGGCTAGACTAGATGGAACCGGGCTTACGTCCGGTATCCGCGCGCTTTGGCGTGCCTCAGCTGCATCTGCAGGACCGGGGCCGCCGGCGCCAGTAACGTAAGGCAGGTTGGACACGTCGTGGCTGAACTGCTTGAACACGGCCAGGGGCCTGTTCGCACGTGCATCGGATGCCGGAAGCAAGGCTCCCGGTCCGAGCTTGTCCGGCTGGTCGCCCAAGGCAGCGGTTCATCCGCTGTCCTCGTCGATGTTCGACGCCGGATGGCCGGCAGGGGTGCGTGGCTGCACCCCAACGAAAAGTGCCTGGCATTGGCGATCAAGCGTCGCGCTTTCGGAAGGGCCCTTGCGGGCGCTACCGAAACGGACGCCGTCGAACGCTACCTGATGCCGGGTACGCCACTTGTGGAGGCCCCGGCAGCCGCAGGAAAACCGTCCAAACCTGAAAGCGGGTCAGAAAACTGATGGAAACCCGATGAGTTCCCAGCGATGAGTGCGTAACGATGACAACTTTGTTGCGCTCTGCAATGGGCCTTTCAATCGCGCAAGCGGCGAAGGCCCGCAGTAAGAAGTAGACGGTTCGTGCCTGGCTCGGTGCGGACCGAGACAGGAGAAATGTGGCCAAGGTCCGCGTACATGAGCTCGCCAAAGAGCTCGGTATTACTTCCAAAGATGCAGTAACCAAACTGCAGGAATTGGGCGAATTCGTTCGCTCCGCCTCTTCCACCATTGAGGCCCCCGTCGTGAAGAAGCTTCGCGACGCCTACCCGGGTGCCGGTGCTGCAAAGTCCGCCGCTCCCGCTGCCGCTCCGGCGGCAACCCGTCCAGCAGCAGCATCCCGTCCGGCTGCCCCGGCTCCGGGCCCTGCAGCGCCGAAGGCTCCGGCCCCGGCACCCGCAGCTCCCGCTCCGGCAGCTCCGGCTCCCGCGGCTCCGGCAGCCCCCGCTGCTCCCGCCGCATCCACCCCGGTTTCGGCAAAGCCCGGTGCCCGTCCTGCTCCCAAGGCAGAAACTCCGGCTCCGGCACGCCAAGGCGGCCAGGCTCCCCGTCCGGGCGGTCCCCGTCCCGGCAACAACCCGTTTGCCACGTCGCAGGGCATGCCCCGCGGCCGTGGTGGCGATGGCGATCGTCCGCCGCGTCCGGGCAACAACCCGTTCGCACCGTCGCAGGGCATGCCCCGCGGTGAACGCCGCAATGACGGCGAACGCCCCGGTGGCCCGCGTCCCGCAGCCGGTGCAGGCGGTCCCCGTCCCGCAGCAGGTACCGGTGGACCCCGTCCGGGTGCTCCGCGTCCCGGCGCACCCCGTCCGGGCGCTCCGCGTCCTGCCGGCGGCCCCGGTGGCGGAAACCGTCCGACTCCGGGCATGATGCCCAACCGCACTGAGCGTCCGGCTCCGGGTGGCGCAGGCCGTCCCGGTGGCGCTGGTCGTCCGGGTGGCGGACCGGGTCGTCCCGGTGGCGCTCCAGGTTCGGGCACTGGCGGCGGAGCTCCCGCCGGCGGTGGCTTCGGCAAGGGTGGCCGCGGTCGCGGTGGCACCCAGGGTGCCTTCGGCAAGGGCGGCGCCGGTCGTGGCAAGCAGCGCAAGTCGAAGCGTGCAAAGCGCCAGGAACTGGAGCAGATGAGTGCTCCGTCGCTGGGCGGCGTATCAGTACCCCGCGGTGACGGTGAGACCATCATCCGCCTGCGTCGTGGTTCGTCCATCACGGACTTCGCCGAGAAGATCGACGCGAACCCCGCATCGCTGGTAACCGTGCTGTTCCACCTTGGTGAGATGGCTACGGCTACGCAGTCCCTCGACGAGGACACCTTTGGCTTGCTTGGCGCCGAACTTGGCTACAAGCTCCAGGTTGTTTCGCCGGAAGACGAAGAGCGTGAGCTTCTGGACCAGTTCGACATCAACATCCAGGACGAACTCGACGCCGAAGGCGACGACGTCCTTGAGCCCCGCGCACCGGTTGTCACGGTCATGGGTCACGTTGACCACGGTAAGACCCGTCTGTTGGACGCCATCCGCAACTCCAACGTTGTGGCCGGCGAGCACGGTGGCATCACCCAGCACATCGGTGCCTACCAGATCAGCCACGTCCACGAGGGCACTGCCCGCGACATCACCTTCATTGACACCCCCGGTCACGAGGCCTTCACGGCCATGCGTGCCCGTGGTGCCAAGGTCACCGACATCGCGATCCTGGTTGTTGCAGCCGACGACGGCGTTATGCCGCAGACGGTGGAAGCGCTCAACCACGCACAGGCAGCAAACGTGCCGATCGTCGTCGCGGTGAACAAGATCGACAAGGAAGGCGCCAACCCTGACAAGGTCAAGGGCCAGCTGACCGAGTACGGCTTGGTTCCCGAAGAATACGGTGGCGACACCATGTTCGTTGAGGTCTCCGCACGCCAGAACCTCAACATCGACGAACTGATCGACGCAGTCCTGCTGACGGCCGATGCCGCCCTGGACCTGCGTGCCAACCCGGACAAGGACGCTCGAGGCATTGCCATCGAAGCGAACCTGGACAAGGGCCGCGGTGCTGTTGCTACCGTCCTGGTCCAGTCCGGCACCTTGGCTGTCGGAGACACGATCGTTGCCGGTACGGCCCACGGCCGTGTCCGTGCCATGTTCGACGAGAACGGTGAGGCACTCGATGTCGCACTGCCGTCCCGCCCCGTCCAGGTCCTGGGTCTGTCCAACGTGCCGCGTGCAGGTGACACCTTCCTGGTGACCCCTGACGAGCGTACGGCCCGCCAGATCGCTGAGAAGCGTGAAGCTGCCGACCGCAACGCGGCCCTGGCCAAGCGTCGCAAGCGCATCAGCCTGGAAGACTTCGACCAGGCCGTTGCCGAAGGCAAGATCGACACCCTCAACCTCATCCTCAAGGGTGACGTATCCGGTGCCGTGGAAGCCCTCGAAGACGCCTTGCTCAAGATCGACGTTGGAGACGACGACGTTCAGCTCCGTGTCATCCACCGCGGTGTGGGTGCCATCACGCAGAACGACGTCAACCTGGCAACAGTGGACAACGCCATCATCATCGGCTTCAACGTCAAGCCCGCCGAGCGTGTGGCTGAACTGGCTGACCGTGAAGGCGTGGACATGCGCTTCTACTCCGTCATCTACGCAGCAATCGATGACATTGAGATGGCTCTCAAGGGCATGCTCAAGCCGGAGTACGAAGAAGTCCAGCTCGGTACTGCCGAGGTCCGCGAAGTCTTCCGTTCTTCCAAGTTCGGCAACATCGCAGGTTCGATCGTCCGCTCGGGCATCATCCGCCGTAACTCGAAGGCCCGTGTCACCCGCGACGGCAAGATCATCGGTGACAACCTCACCGTTGAGACGCTCAAGCGCTTCAAGGATGACGCCACTGAAGTCCGTACGGACTTCGAGTGTGGTATCGGTCTTGGTTCCTTCAATGACATCAGCGAAGGCGACATCATCGAGACCTTCGAAATGCGCGAGAAGCCGCGCGTCTAGGTTCCGCATGGAACGGGTCCGTCGGGTAGCCCCGGCGGACCCGTTCCGTTCCCCGTTTCTACTTTCCAGGAGGAAGTCATGGCTGATCCCGCACGCGCTGCCAAGCTGGCACAGCGGATCAAGGTGGTCGTCGCCGAGGCCCTCGGGCGCCGGGTCAAGGATCCGCGCGTCGAGTCCATCACGGTCACCGACGCCCGCGTCACCAACGACCTTCAGCACGCCACCATCTACTACACCGTCTTTGGCGATGAAGTCGCGCACGCTGATGCCGCGCGGGCTTTGGAGAAGGCAAAGGGTGTGCTGCGCCAGGAGGTTGGCCGCAATATCACAGTGAGGCTCACTCCGACCCTCGAATTCGTGGCGGACCAGATCCCGGTCAACGCCTCGAACCTCGAGGAACTGCTGCGTGAAGCCAAGCGTCGCGACGCCGAGGTAGCCGCACTGGCTGCCAGCGCCAAGCACGCCGGCGAAGCAGACCCGTACAAGGGCGACGCCCCGGAGGATATCGACGAGGACGATTTCGACGAAGAGAACACCGACCTCTCCGGCGACAACGAGCTCGACGAAGACGCCAACCGCTAGTACCTCAAGTTTTTGTACATCTCATGCCCCTAAGACTGCGTTTTAGGGGCATGAGCTGTACTCAAACTCGTTAGGATCAGAGCATGTCGGCGCACAGTGCTCACCAGCGTGATGAATACCTGAATCGGGCCATACAGTTGGCCGTACAGAACGTTGCCGACGGCGGCGGACCGTTCGGCGCCGTCGTGGTCACCCCGGACGGGGAGGCCCATGAAGGAGTCAACCGTGTCACGAGGGACCACGATCCCACGGCCCATGCGGAAGTAGTGGCGATCCGCCGGGCCGCAGCAGCGATCGGGAAGTTCGATCTTTCAGGGTCGGTTCTCTACGCCAGCTGCGAGCCTTGTCCGCTCTGCCTGTCGGCTACGCTCTGGGCCAGGATAGGGCGGGTCTACTTCGCCGCTGACAGGCATGGAGCCGCGCGTGCCGGTTTTGACGATGCTGTGTTCTATGAATATTTCAGCGGCTCACGGCCCGAACTTCTCCCCGTCGAACAAACCGTCCTCCTTGCGGCCGAGCAACCCTTCGACGCGTGGCGGAACCACGTGCGGCGCACCTCGTACTAGTACGCGCCGGTACTAGGCCCGGGCTGGAAGGCGATTGACGCCGTCGAGCAGTGCTTCCTGGCCGCCGCAGAGCGCAATCCGGATCCATCCCTCGCCGATGGATCCAAACGCCGTCCCGGGGGCGAACGACACTCCGGAGTCCGCAAGGAATTTGCGCACCCAGGTTCGGACATCCCCGTCGCTGACGTGCGAAACGTCAGCCCATAAGTAGAAGGCGCCCTGCGCGCCAAGGAACGGAATGTTCTTCGACCCGAGCACGGCCGAGGCCGCGTCGCGGTTGCTCCGGTAGTGATCGCGGGCGGTGGCAACGTAGTCCTGCGGGCCCGTCAAGGCAGCCAGGGCTGCGTACTGCGACGGCGACGCAACGCACGACACGATCGATTCCATGACGTTGTTCATCTTCTGCTCCAGACCCGGCGGGCAGACCAACGCCCCGATCCGGAGCCCGGTCAAGCCGTACGTCTTCGAAAGCGTCAGGGACGTGAAGACCCGGGCTTCCCCGGGAACGGCGCTGTCGAAGCGGGCCGGACTGACGTGCGGGACGTCGAAGGTGAAGGCTTCGTAGCATTCATCGGAGATGATCCAGAGATCGTGCTTGACTGCCAACGCCACCAGTTCGCGGGTTGTTTCCTCACTGATGACGGCGCCAAGCGGATTGGATGGCGAGTTCAGCATCAGCACCCTGGTCCGCGGGGTAACCAGCGCTTCGATGTCCTCGATGTGCGGCTGGAAGTCGTTGTGCGGATACAGGGGATACTGCACCGGGACGGCATGCAGGAGGCGGCTTGTCATGGCAAACGTGGGGTACCCGGGGTTGGGGATGAGGATTTCGTCGCCGGGGGAGAGGAGGAGGCTCATGGCGAAATGCAGTCCCTGCTGGGCGCCATCCACAACATAAACCCGTTCCGCGCCGATGTTCACGCCTTGCTGGGCTCGGAACCGGGCAGCGAAGGCTTCACGGAGGGCCGGGAAGCCGGCATTGGGTGTGTAGTTGGTCTCATCCCTGTCCAGGCACGCAATGCCGGCATCCAAGACGTGGCGCGGCAGGGCAAAGCCCGGCTCGCCGATGCTGAGGACGATCGCTCCGGGGGTGGCCCAGGCGGCTTCTGTGATTTCACGGATCTGGTTCACGGGGACGTCGCGGACGTGCGCGGCAAGCTCAGGCATGGGAGCCATCCTAGCCACCCATATACTGGTAAGCGTGCTTTCTGGACTGGTAATCGTTGACAAACCGCAGGGATGGACCAGCCATGATGTGGTTGGCCGGATGCGGCGGCTGGCCGGCACCCGGAAAGTGGGGCATGCCGGGACGCTCGATCCCATGGCCACGGGGGTGCTGGTGCTTGGCATCAACAAAGCCACCCGGCTCCTGACCTACATCGTGGGCACGTCCAAAACCTACACAGCCACCATCAGGCTCGGTGAAACCACCATTACCGATGACGCCGAGGGTGACGTCACCGAGGCCCGCAGCGCTGCCGCCGTCACCGACGACGCCATTGCAGCCGGAGTAGCGGCCCTGACGGGCCCCATCCAGCAGGTGCCCAGCAGCGTCAGCGCCATCAAAGTGAACGGTGAGCGCTCTTACGCCCGGGTCCGCTCGGGGGAAGAGGTCAAACTCGCTGCCCGCCCTGTTACCATCCACCGCTTCGACATCCACGCGGTCACCAGGGTCGACGGCGGCAGGGTAGTCGACGTCGACGTCACCGTGGAATGTTCTTCCGGTACGTACATCAGGGCCTTGGCCCGCGACCTCGGCAACGCCCTGGGAGTCGGCGGACACCTCACGGCCCTGCGTCGTACCCAGGTGGGACCGTACTCGATCGAGCAGGCCAGGACGCTGGAGGAGCTGGCGGAAGAACTCGAGGTCCTCGACATGTCACTGGCCGCACGTGCCCTCATGCCCAACCGGGAACTGAGCGACGACGAAACCACGGAGATCTCATTCGGCCGCCGCATTGCTGCCGGCCCGGGTGCAGGCACCCCGGATGCTGCCACGGCCGAGAAGCCCGCCGCAGCGTTCGCGCCGTCGGGAGAGTTGGTCGCTTTGCTGGCCGATACCGGAACTTTCGCCAAACCGGTCCTGGTCTTTGCCCCGGGAACAGGCGCGGGAACAGGTTCGGGAGCGGGGCAGGCGCAGTAGGCATGGACGGATATTTTTACGCACTCCTGATCGTCGGCCTGGTCTCCACCATCATGTGCCTGGTGGCCGGCTTGATGAAGAAAGCCCCGAACGATCCCACGATCTACTCCGTGCTGGCCGTCGAAGTGGTACTGCTGGTGTACCTGGTGGGCTCGATCGTCCGCGTCGCCATGGGTGAACAGATTGCCGGGGAGCCCTGGGAGTTCTGGGGTTACCTCATCACCGCGCTGATCATCCCGCTGGGCGCCGTTTACTGGGCAATCCTTGAACGAACCCGCTGGAGCAATTTCGTCCTCGCAGCCGTAGGTGTGACGGTACTTGTCATGGGTGCCCGCATGAACCAGATCTGGTACTGACCTTGAAGGAAGAACACAAAGTGACTGGAACCGAGACCAACTCCACCGGCCAGCAGCCGAAGCAAAAAGACACCCGGAACACAGGTCCGGGGCGACTGCTGATCGCGGTGTACGCGGTGTTCGCCCTGTCTGCCACAGCCCGCGCCGGCTACCAGATCGCCACCAAGTTCGCAGAAGCTCCGTTGGCGCACATCCTTTCGGCGTTCGCCGCCGTCGTCTATATCGTGGCGACGGTTTCCCTGGCCAAGCCAGGCCGCACCTGGTTCAAGGTGTCACTGGCGGCCGTGCTCACGGAACTCGTTGGCGTGCTGGTGGTTGGGGCGATCAGCCTCTTCGATCCTGTGGCTTTCCCGCATGACACCGTATGGTCACTGTTTGGCCGGGGATATGGCTTCGTGCCCCTGCTGCTGCCGATCCTTGGGCTCCTTTGGCTCAACAAGCGCCGTCCGTCCTGAGCCGCCGGCCCATGCGGGTAACCTTAGAATGTTCCGGCGCCGGGAGGTTGTCGGGCGGAACGAACATCTGCAGTAAAAGGCGAGGTTGATGGTCCACATCTGGAACGATCCCACCGAGGTCCCCAAGGACTTCGGACCTACCGTTGTCACCATCGGAAATTTTGACGGGGTACATCGGGGCCACCAGCATGTCCTCTCGCAACTGACGGACACCGCAAAGCGGTACAGCATTCCCTCCGTCGCCGTGACCTTCGATCCCCATCCTGCACAGGTACACCGGCCGGATGCAGCGCCTGAACTGATCATGGGCCTCCAGGACAAACTGGAAGCGCTGGGCGATACCGGTGTCGATGCCGTCCTGGTCATGAAGTACACCCTGGACCTTGCTGCGATGTCACCCATCGAATTTGTTCGTGATGTCCTGATCGACGGACTCCATGCGGCGCACGTTGTTGTCGGCCACGATCTGCGGTTCGGTGCCGGGAACGTCGGTGACGTCGTGACCATGCAGGAATTGGGCGAACAGCTGGGCTTCGGCGTGCAGGTGGTCAACGAATACGGCGCAGGCGGTTTTCCGCTGCATCACGACGGCGACGCGGACCGCCGCTGTTCCTCCACCTGGGTACGGGAGGCCTTGTCCGAAGGCGATGTGGTCACTGCCGCCGCCGTGCTGGGCAGGCCCCACAGGATGCGCGGGGAAGTTGTCCACGGCGCTGCCCGCGGCCGCGATCTCGGATTCCCCACAGCAAATCTTTCCCCCGATTCAACCGGCTACATCCCCGCCGACGGCATCTACGCGGGGTGGCTGATCGACCAGTCAGGGACGCGTTGGCCTGCCGCCATTTCCGTCGGTTCCAACCCCACCTTTGATGGCGTCAGCCGTCAGGTCGAAGCGCACGTCATCGACCGCCCGGAGGAAAATGTGGAGGACTTCGACCTTTACGGCCAGACCGTGGCGGTCGAATTCACGCGGCGCTTGCGGGGGATGGTTGCCTACCGCGGACCCGAAGCCCTGGTGGAACAGATGTGCCTTGACGTTGCCCAGGCGCGCGAGTTGCTCGCCCCCAGCTAAGGGTGTTTCGACAACACTACTGACCTGCCGGTAAACTGATGAGTGGATCCGGCCGCAGTCCGTGGCAGCTGGACCTGTTTTTGTGTGCGGCAACGCATGCAAGGCAACCCGTCAGCGAGGCGCTGCATCGGGAAGCACGGCACAACTCTAGGAGTTCACGTGGCACTTGAAGCCGCTGTAAAGCAGTCCATCATCAAGGAATACGCAACCTCTGAAGGCGACACCGGTTCGCCCGAGGTCCAGGTTGCAGTCCTGACCCAGCGGATCAAGGATCTGACTGAGCACATGAAGGAGCACAAGCACGACTTCCACACCCAGCGCGGTCTGCTGGCCATGGTTGGCCGTCGTAAGCGCATGCTTTCCTACCTGAAGAACACTGACATTGCCCGCTACCGTTCGCTCATCGAGCGTCTCGGCCTGCGCCGCTAGTCTGCCTTTAGGGGCGGCCCGCGCCTCTGCAGGACGGGCCGCCTTCTTCACCAACAACTAAAAACAGGAATCAACCGCATCGCGCATTCGCGGTCCTCGGTAGTGATTCCCGGGAGGGCCATCTGTGATGATGGCGCCCGTGGATCTCGATCGATGACCGGGTGTCGTACAGGCCAGGAAAAAAGAAGAGGCCTGGGTTGATGCGGTGGACTTCCGCTAACAGAAACGGAGGTGACTCTCTATGGAGGGTCCCGAAATCCAGTTCTCCGAAGCCATCATCGACAACGGCCGTTTTGGCAAGCGCGTCATTCGCTTTGAAACAGGTCGCCTTGCCAAGCAAGCAGCCGGCGCCTCGATGGTCTACATCGACGAAGACACCGCACTTCTCTCCGCAACCACCGCAGGCAAGCAGCCGCGTGAAGGTTTCGACTTCTTCCCGCTGACCGTGGATGTCGAAGAGCGTATGTACGCTGCCGGCCGCATCCCGGGTTCGTTCTTCCGCCGCGAAGGCCGCCCCTCCACGGAAGCCATCCTTGCTTGCCGCCTGATGGACCGCCCGCTTCGCCCGGCGTTCGTCAAGGGCCTGCGCAACGAGGTCCAGATCGTCGTCACCGTCCTGGCGATCAACCCCGATGAGCTGTACGACGTCGTCGCCATCAACGCGTCCTCGATGTCCACCCAGCTTTCCGGCCTCCCGTTCTCCGGCCCGATCGGCGGCGTCCGCGTTGCCCTCATCGCCGACGAGCAGGGTTCGCAGTGGGTTGCTTTCCCGAAGCACTCCCAGCTCGAAAACGCTGTCTTCAACATGGTTGTCGCCGGCCGCATTGCAGGTGACGACGTCGCCATCATGATGGTTGAAGCCGAAGCCACGGACAACTCCTGGAACCTCATCAAGGAACAGGGCGCAACCGCTCCCACCGAAGAGGTCGTTTCCGAGGGCCTCGAGGCTGCCAAGCCGTTCATCAAGGCACTCTGCGAAGCACAGGCCGACCTGGCAGCCCGCGCTGCCAAGCCCACGGTCGAGTTCCCGGTCTTCCTTGATTACCAGGACGACGTTTACGCCGCTGTTGAAGCCGCTGCCGCTGACAAGCTGGCTGCCGTCTTCCAGATCGCAGACAAGCAGGAGCGCGACAACGCTTCCGACGAGCTCAAGGACGAAGTCCTTGGCGCCCTTGCCGGTGACTTCGAAGGTCGTGAGAAGGAACTGTCCGCAGCATTCCGCTCGGTCACCAAGCACGTCGTGCGCCAGCGAATCCTCAAGGACCAGGTCCGTATCGATGGCCGTGGCCTGACGGACATCCGCCAGCTGACCGCCGAGGTCGAGGTTCTGCCCCGCGTTCACGGCTCTGCCATCTTCGAACGCGGCGAGACCCAGATCATGGGTGTCACCACGCTGAACATGCTCAAGATGGAACAGCAGATCGACTCGTTGTCGCCGGTAACGCGCAAGCGCTACATGCACAACTACAACTTCCCGCCGTACTCCACCGGCGAGACCGGCCGCGTTGGTTCCCCCAAGCGCCGCGAAATCGGCCACGGTGCCCTCGCCGAGCGCGCCCTGGTTCCGGTTCTGCCCAGCCGTGAAGAATTCCCGTACGCCATCCGCCAGGTATCCGAAGCACTCGGGTCCAACGGTTCAACCTCCATGGGTTCGGTCTGCGCTTCGACGCTTTCCATGCTCAACGCCGGTGTTCCGCTGAAGGCAGCCGTCGCCGGTATCGCCATGGGCCTGGTTTCCGACCAGGTCGACGGCCAGACCCGCTACGCAGCCCTGACCGACATCCTTGGAGCCGAAGACGCCTTCGGCGACATGGACTTCAAGGTCGCCGGTACGTCCGAGTTCGTCACGGCCATCCAGCTGGACACCAAGCTGGACGGCATCCCCGCCTCCGTGCTCGCAGCAGCACTGAAGCAGGCCCGCGAAGCCCGCCTCCACATCCTCGAGGTCATCAACGCCGCGATCGACACCCCGGACGAGCTCTCCGAGTTCGCACCGCGCGTCATTGCCGTGAAGATCCCCGTGGACAAGATCGGCGAGGTCATCGGCCCCAAGGGCAAGATGATCAACCAGATCCAGGAAGACACGGGCGCGGACATCTCCATCGAAGATGACGGCACGGTCTACATCGGCGCTACGAACGGTCCGTCTGCAGATGCAGCACGTTCGGCCATCAATGCCATCGCCAACCCGCAGGTACCGGAAATCGGTGAGCGCTACCTGGGTACGGTCGTCAAGACCACCACCTTCGGCGCCTTCGTTTCCCTTACCCCGGGCAAGGACGGCCTGCTGCACATCTCCGAGCTCCGCAAGCTGGCCAACGGCAAGCGCGTGGACAACGTGGATGACGTCGTTTCCGTGGGCCAGAAGGTCCAGGTCGAGATCACCAAGATCGACGACCGCGGAAAGCTCTCCCTCTCGCCGGTTGTTGCCGATGAAGAAGGCGCAAGCGCAGAGGAAGCTCCGGCCGAGGCCGCAGAAGCTTCCGCAGAGTAGTCTGTAAGCAGTACACCCGGCGGGGCCGGTGGGCTTGAAAAAGCGCCACCGGCCCTTCCGGCCTTAACCTGAAAGGCTTTAATGACTGTCGTACCCTTGCCGTTGGAGCAAACACTTCCTGGCGGCGAATTGATCCATGGTGCCGAGGGCGGTTCCGTTGTCCGGCGTTCTGTTCTTCCTGGGGGCGTCCGCGTCCTGACCGAGGCGATGCCGGGCCAGCGATCGGCCACTATTGGATTCTGGGTGGCAGTCGGTTCCCGTGATGAGGCAGAAGGCCAGCACGGATCAACGCACTTCCTTGAGCACCTCCTTTTCAAGGGCACCAAACGCCGCACTGCATTGGAAATTGCCTCAGCGTTTGATGAAGTAGGCGGCGAGTCCAATGCTGCAACGGCAAAGGAAAGCACCTGCTACTTTGCCCGGGTACTGGACACCGATCTGCCCATGGCCATTGATGTCATCGCGGACATGATCACCGGAGCGGTCCTGGACCCTGCGGAGCTGGAGCAGGAACGCGACGTTATCCTCGAGGAAATCGCCATGGACAGCGATGACCCGACGGATGTGGCGCATGAGAAGTTTGTGGCCGCTGTCCTGGGTGACCACCCGTTGGCGCGCCCCATCGGCGGAACGCCCGAAGCCATCAAAGCCGTGGCCCGCGACTCCGTGTGGGAGCACTACCAGCGCTACTACCGGCCCGAAGAACTGGTCATCACCGCTGCAGGGGGACTGGACCACGACGTCGTCTGCAGGCTGGTCCTCGACGCCCTCACCGCCGCCGGCTGGAAGCTTGATTCCGACTCTGCCCCGGTGAACCGGCGGGGGACCGGCAGGGCAGTCATCACAGGGACGTCAGGGCTGCACGTGGTCAAGCGCCCCGTGGAACAGGCAAACATCATCATGGGCTGCCCCACGATCGTTGCCACCGATGACCGGCGCTTTGTCATGAGTGTTCTCAACGCCGTCCTCGGTGGAGGCATGTCCTCACGATTGTTCCAGGAGATCCGCGAAAAGCGCGGCTTGGTCTACTCGACGTACTCGTTCACTGCCGCCTACGCCGACGCCGGGTACTTCGGGATGTATGCCGGTTGCACGCCCTCCAAGGTCCGCCAGGTGGTGGAACTGCTGGGTGTGGAGCTGGACAAGCTGGCTGAGGATGGCATCACGGAGGATGAACTCCGGAAGGCTGTGGGCCAGCTCAGCGGCGGGATTGTTCTGGCGCTTGAGGATACAGGCTCCAGGATGTCCCGGTTGGGCCGGGCAGAGCTGGTGTCCGGCGAATTCCAGGACATCGACGAGACATTGGCCCGCATCCAGGCAGTCACCGTGGAGGAGGTCCGCGACCTTGCCCGCGAACTGGCCGGGGCTCCCCGCACCATCACCGTGGTTGGCCCCTTCGAGGAATCGGAAACCTTCGGTCTCTGACGCGGACCCATCCGGGTCCGAAGTCTCTGGACGCAGCCGGCATCGGCAGGGCAGCATGATCACACAAGGTGATGCTGCCCCCGTGGACTTTGGAGACGAGATGGACCTGCCCGCAACCGCTCATGCCGCGGATATTCTGCGGGATTTCATCGGTCATTGGCGGGGCATTACGGAGATTGCCTCTTCACCCTGGGGGACTGCACGGACGGCTGAGGCCGAAGTGGTGTTCTCCAAGGCCGCCGGCGGCCACGCAGTGGTCCAGAGCTACAGGCACCGTGAGCCCGACGGCACCCATTTTGAAGGGCATGGCATGTTCACGGTCGACCGCGACCACGGAGACACCCTGTGGTACTACGTGGACAGCATGGGCAAGGGCCCGGCTGCTCCCGTGAGGGGAACCTGGAGCGGGGGAGTCCTGACCCTGGACAGGCGCACGGCCGACGGCGTGGCCAGGCACACCTTCCGCGTTGAAGACGGCGTCCTGGTGCACACCGCTGACTTGCGGCTGGAAGGACACAGCGGTTTCAGCCCACTGTTGAAGAGCGTGTTCCGGAAGAGCCCTGAACCGGGAGCTTAGCCTCCGGCGAAAGGCGGAAGCACGTCAATGACGTCTTCCGTGCCCAGCGGCACGGAGTGGTCACGGACGGCCATTTCGTTGCGGAGGAAACTGCTGCGTGCCACTATCCTCGCCAGCGTCGGCGTACCTTCCGGAGGTGCCGGACGTTCGACGGCGAGGGCGGCTTCCAGGAGCCCCTCCAGACTCGTGCCTTCCGGGAGGGCGTGGAGTTCTTCTTCGACGCCTGCTGCCGCACGCGCGGCAGCGAAGTAACGGACCAACAAGTTTTCAGCCTCCGATTGCGCTCATGCTGCGGTCCGGCTGGACGAAGTCCGCTGCGCCGAGACCGGTGTGGTCCATGCCATGGGCCTTGGGCTTGATCCACATGGCGTCCTGCCAACGGCCGGCGAGCTCGGTATCCGTAGCCCCGCTGCGAAGCAGCCCCAGGAGGTCGAACTCTTCACGGGAGAACAGGCAGCTCATGATCTTGCCCTCTGCGGTGATGCGCGTGCGGCGGCAGTCCGAGCAGAACGGCTCGGTGACGGAGGCGATAATGCCAACGGTGCCCAGCACGGGACCGGAGGCATCCCCCGAAGCCGTGTCCCGGCGTCGTACTTCAAACCGCTCTGCTGGTGCGCCGTCCCTTTCACGGGGGTCGTTGGACAGCACGAAGTCCCGGGACAGGAGCTCCCGGATCTCCGCGGCCGTGATCATGTTGCGTCGGGTCCAGCCGTGGTCGGCGTCGAGCGGCATCTGTTCGATGAAGCGGAGTTCGTAGCCGCGGCCCAATGCCCAGGCAAGGAGGTCCGGGGACTCGGTGTCGTTGATGCCACGCATGAGCACGGCGTTGAGCTTGACGGGACCCAGGCCGGCCGCCCACGCGGCGTCCACGCCGGCCAGGACCCTGTCCAGGAACGGACGACGGGTGAGTTTGGTGAATGTCTCCTCATGCAGGGAATCAAGGGAGACGTTGATCCGGTTCAGGCCGGCAGCCTTCAGGGCAGCAGCTTTCTTGTCCAACCCCACACCGTTGGTGGTCATGGAAATGGGAAGATCCGGATGTTCGCTGCGGATGCCGGAAATAATGTCTGTGAGGTCGGCGCGGACCAGGGGTTCGCCGCCGGTGAGGCGAAGTTCCCGCACGCCCAGGGCGGTGACGCCGATGCGGACTATCCTGACGATCTCATCCCGGGTCATGACAGCTTGCTTGGAAAGCCAGTCGAGGCCCTCGGCAGGCATGCAGTACGTGCACCGCAGATTGCATTTGTCGGTCAGGGAAAGACGCATGTCAGTGGCCCGACGACCGTACTGATCCCACAAACCGGCAGGCGTTCCGGCAGGGCGGGGTGGCGGTGTTTGCCCACCGCTTTCCGTGCTGCCTGCGGCACTGCTGGAAGGGGGCATCGGCATGCCCAACTGAACACTCATAAATTCAGGCTACGCCACCGCACCCTGATCAGTGATACCCGTTACAGTCTTCAGTTCTTACGGAATCCGTACGGTTCGCCCGGGAGGGGCGGAATCGGGTGCCGGGCACCCGCAGCAAACTTATGCTGAGAGCGTGACCACAAATACGGCATCGTCAGCGGAGCTCGGAAACCGGCGCATCCTCCTGGTCGAAGACGAAGAGACCATTGCCGCTGTCGTCCGCGACTACCTGGTGAGGGCGGGCTTCCAAGTGGACACTGCGGGCGATGGCTTCACGGCCTTGGAAGTGGCCACGGCCCGCACACCGGACCTGGTCATCCTGGACCGTATGCTGCCGGGACTGGACGGGGTTGAAGTATGCCGGCGGTTACGCCAAACCATGAGCGTGCCGGTCATCATGGTCACGGCCTTGGGAACCGAAGACGACCGGATCCTGGGATTGGAGATGGGAGCTGACGATTACGTCACCAAGCCGTTTTCTCCCCGGGAACTGGTACTGCGCGTCAAGTCGGTACTGCGGCGCAGCATCAAGGACCATACGCCGGAACCAGCGGTCCAATCGGCAGGCCTGGAGCTTGACCCCGCGTCCCGGACTGTCACCATGCTTGGTTCACCGCTGGCTTTGACGGCCCGTGAATTCGACCTCCTGGCCTTCCTGATGCGCAGGCCCAACCAGGTGTTCAGCCGTGAAGAACTCATCAAAGCCGTGTGGGGATGGGACTTCGGAGACCTTTCCACGGTGACGGTCCACGTCCGGCGGCTGCGCGAGAAGATCGAAGCAAATCCCACCAAGCCGGAACTCCTCAAGACCGTGTGGGGCATCGGCTACCGCTTTGACGTTCCCACGGAGGGAAAGGCGGAAGCCGTCCATGGAGGGTAGCGAGCTCTGGACCATCCTTGCGTGGGTACTCTTCTGGGCAGTCCTGATCGGCTCGGCAACGCTGCTCCTGTTGAGGTTGCTTCGGCGGGCCTCGGTACTGGTCCGGATCTGCTTGGTGGTGGTAGCCACCGTGGCTGTGCTGGTGGCCGGGATGGTCAGCGCCTTCAACGCGATGTTCATCTCCGCCAGGGACCTCGAAGTGATGTGGTACATCCTGGCGATGGCATCGGCCGTGGCTGTAGCGCTGTCTTTGGTGCTCGGCGCGGGGGTGTCCAGGAACGCTGCCCGGCTGGTGGAGGCCGCCCGCAGGATAGGCCGTGGCGAAACGCTGGAGACCTCCGGGCCTGGGGGCAGGAGGGCGGCCCCTGCCATGACATCGGAGCTAGCTGCGCTTGAACAGGAACTGGAAGCCAGCAGCAGGAGCCTCGCCGAATCCCGGGAACGGGAAGCCGCCATCGAGACGGCACGGCGCGAACTGGTGTCCTGGATTTCCCATGATCTTCGAACGCCCCTTGCCAGCATGCGTGCCATGACCGAGGCCCTCGAAGACGGCATGGCCTCGGATGTGCAGGGCTATTACCGGAAGATCATCGGGCAGACCGAGCAGATGACTGCCATGGTCAACGACCTCCTGGAGCTTTCCAAGATCCAGGCCGGGACGTTGCATCTGCGCGCTGAAGCGCTGGACCTGTACGACCTCGTCAGCGATGCCCTCTCGGACCTGGCTCCGTTGGCAGCGAAACGGGGCATCAGGCTCGACGGCGGTGGTGACCGTGAGTGCATGGCCGTGGCGGACGGACCCAGCCTGGCCAGGGCCGTGAGGAACATCCTCCTCAATGCGATCATATACAGCCGGCCGGAGACCGACGTCCACGTCAGTGTCGGGCGGGACAACGGAAACGCTGTCATTGCCGTCCAGGACCACTGCGGCGGCATTCCGGAGGAGGACCTTCCGCACCTGTTCGAAACGGGTTGGCAGAAAGACCCCGCCCGGGGCACCCAGGGGTCCCTGCGGGGAAGTTACAGCGGTGCCGGCATCGGGCTCAGCATGGTGGCGGGCATCGTCAAGGCGCACGGGGGATCAGTGACGGTCCGCAACGTCGACGGCGGCTGCCGCTTCGCCCTGAAACTTCCGGCCGGTTCGCTTCCGGAGCCATCGCCCGCTCCGGCTTCGCCAAAGCCCGGGCCGCTGGAAACCACTGAAACAAACGAGGGCCGTGGAGGCACATCATGAGCGCGCCGGCAGTCAAGCAAACGAAAACCGGACGTCCCGCCGGCGGAGCCCGGTTGTGGGCACCTGCCGCCGGACTCGCTGCCGGAGCCGCCGGGATTGCCGCGGGAGAGCTGACGGCAGGATTCCTCAGCCCGCTGGTTTCTCCGGTGACGGCCCTCGGCGGCGCAGTGATAGACGCCGTCCCGCCCGGGGTGAAGGATCTGGCCGTGCAACTTTTCGGAACGGCCGACAAAGTCGTCCTGGTGGCCTCCATCGTGGTGGTCGCAGGATTCCTGGCCGCGCTCGCCGGCATCCTGGAACGCCGGCGGCCCGGACTGGGCCTGGCACTTGCCGGCCTGGCGGGCGTGGCGGGACTTACCGCCGTCGTCACCCGTGCCCAAGCCGGCCCGCAGGCAGCGCTGGCACCGATCGTGGCCGCAGTTGTCACCATGCTGCTCCTGCGGATGCTCGTTCGGAGGCTGGATGCCTGGATTCCGCGCGGGAGCACCGCGGGCGGGGACGCTGCCGGGCGGGCGCCCCTTGCCAGGAGGAGCTTCCTCAACGCCCTGTCCGGAACTGCCCTGGCAGCGACGGTCGGAGGGACCGTCACCGCCATCCTCACCCGGGCCACCGCTGTGGCTGCCGGGTTCAGAAGCTCGCTGGCACTGCCGGCGCCCGCAACGCCGCCGCAAACCGTTCCCGCCGGCGCGTCCTTGAGCGTGCCGGGCATCAGCCCGCTGGTGACGCCGAACGCGGACTTCTACAGGATCGACACGGCCCTGACTGTCCCGGCCATCGATCCTCCGTCGTGGAAGCTGAAAGTCACCGGAATGGTGGAACGCGACATCGAACTGGACTTTGCCGACCTCTTGGCCAAACCCATGACTGAACGCCACATCACCATCGCCTGCGTTTCCAACAACGTTGGTGGCGACCTCATCGGCAACGCGCTGTGGCTGGGGTGGCCGGTGCGCGAACTGCTGGCCATGGCCGGCCCGAAAGCCGGGGCGGACATGGTGCTGTCCACCAGCAACGACGGCTGGACCGCCAGCACGCCTCTGGAGGCGCTCACCGACGACCGTGACGCCTTGCTGGCTGTGGGCATGAACGGCGAGCCGTTGCCTTTGGAACACGGGTTCCCGGTCCGGATGATTGTGCCTGGACTTTACGGGTTCGTCTCAGCCACCAAATGGTTGACCGAACTCAAAGTCACCCGTTTCGCGGACGATACCGCGTACTGGACACCCCGGGGGTGGAGCGACCACGGACCCATCAAAACGCAATCGCGCATTGACGTCCCACGCAGCGAACGGATGGTCCAGCCTGGAAAGGTCCAATTCGGCGGGGTTGCCTGGGCCCAACATCGTGGCATTGAACGCGTCGAATTGCGGGTCAACCGCGGCGCCTGGCAGAAGGCACAACTCGCCGGCGCCATCTCCACCGACACCTGGTACCAGTGGCAGATCGGCATTGACCTCCAGCCTGGCGACTACGAAGTCCAGGTCCGGGCCACTGACGCAAGCGGCCAACCGCAAACCGAAGACAAGGCCCCTGTGGCCCCCGACGGCGCCACGGGTTATCACACCATCACCGTGAAAGTGGCCTGAGGATCTACGCTGGGAACGTCCGGATCGTAGCCGGAAGCCAATGTGCCCCCAGGAGGATATCCGTGCCCAGATCCGTTGCAGCCCACCGCCAGGCAATCGCGGAATTGCTGACAACAGCCGCCGCAAGGAAAGGCACGCACCGGCTTCCGTTGATGGACGCACTCGGAAGGGTGCTCGCCGTCGACCTCCACGCACCCTTGTCCCTCCCGCCCTTCGCCAACTCCCAAATGGACGGCTTTGCCGTTTGTTCAGCAGACATCCCCGACGGCGGTGCGAAGCTCCCCGTAGCGGCGCCCGTTCCGGCTGGTGCCGCGCCGGAAGCCCTGAAGCCGGGCCATGCCGCTCCGATCATGACCGGAGCCATGATGCCGGAGGGAGCGGACGCCGTCGTACCTATTGAGAAAGCGACGCCCGGCACTTTTCCGGCGCCCACGGACGTCGACGCGGAGGTGGAGCTGCCAACGGTCGAGCCCGGGACGTACGTGCGTGATAGCGGCAGCGACATCGGCAAGGGAGCCTTGGCGCTTGCCGCCGGCACGCTGCTGGGCCCAAGCCAGCTGGGGCTGCTGTCAGCGCTCGGCCTTGTCGACGTGGAGATCCGGCAGCCCTGGCGTGTCCTCCTGGTCACGACGGGCGATGAGGTCCTGGAACCGGGAACCGAACTGACAGCCGGGAAGATCTACGACTCCAATGGAACGCTCCTGGAAGCCTCCATGCGGCAAGCCGGCCTCGACGTAGTCCGCACCGGTATCTCGGACGACCAACCCGAGGGCCTGCTCGCAGTCCTGAGGCAGCACCTCGCGGACCCGGACAAACCGGTGGACATGATCGTTTCCACCGGGGGAGTGAGCAAAGGGGCTTACGAAGTCGTACGCATGGCCATGACCGGGCAGCCGGTGGAATTCCTCCACGTCGCCATGCAACCTGGCGGACCACAGGGACTGGGCACTTTCGAAGGAACCCCTTTCATCGGCTTCCCGGGCAATCCCGTCAGTTGCCTGGTCTCCTTCGAAATGTTCCTCCGCCCCGCCCTTTCACAGGTTGCCGGCGCCCCCTCGCCCAGGCCCGCGCTGAGGGCACACCTGGCCGAAGGCCTTACCTCCCCGCAGGGCAAGCATCAGGTGCGCCGTGGAACCGTCGTGGATGGCGTTGTCCGCATGGAAGGTGGTGCAGGCTCCCATCTGGTCCATGCCCTGGCGCGTGCCAATGCCTTGGTGCAGATCCCCGAGGACGTCACGGAACTCGCCGAAGGAGACGAAGTGGAAGTATGGATGTTGTGAACCACACTTTCGAATCCCCGGCAGGCCCCACAGGCCTGACCCACCTGAGGCAGGACGGCACCGCCCAGATGGTGGATGTCTCCGAAAAAGCCGTCACCACCCGCGAAGCCACCGCCACGGCCACGGTCCGCTCCACCCCCGAAGTCCTGGCCCTGCTGGGTGCCGGCGAACTGCCCAAGGGCGATGCGCTCGCAGTTGCACGCGTTGCCGGCATCATGGCTGCAAAGAAAACACCTGAACTGATCCCGCTGTGCCATCCTTTGCCCATTTCCAAGGTCACGGTGGACTTTGAGCTGGGTACGGATTCCGTGGGGATCCTTGCCACGGTCAAGACCCGGGGCGTGACCGGCGTCGAAATGGAAGCGTTGACTGCGGCCTCCGTTGCCGCCCTGAGTGTCTACGACATGATCAAGGCCGTGGACAAACATGCCGTCCTGGACGACATCCGGGTGCTGTCCAAGAGCGGTGGCAAGAGCGGAAGCTGGGACGTCTCCGGGGACTCCAGGCCGGAGGCAAGGGCATGAGCGCATGCGAGCCGAACGCACACGGCCCCCGGAAGGCCGGCGTCGTGATTGCCTCCACCCGGGCCGCCGCCGGAATCTACGCCGATGAGACAGGTCCTATCATTCTCGACTGGCTCAAAGAGCACGGCTTCGACACCTTCCCCACCATGGTGGTCCCGGACGGTGAAGCCGTGGGTGCCGCCCTGAGGGCATTGCTGACCCAGGAACCGGCCGTCATCATCACCAGCGGGGGAACGGGCCTCAGCCCGGACGACCACACACCGGAAATGACGCTTCCACTGCTGGACCGGGAGATACCCGGCATCATGGAGGGCCTCCGCCGCGCAGGCGCCGCCAAGACCCCCATGGCGATGCTGAGCCGTGGCCACGCGGGCGTTGCGGGAAAGACATTCATCATCAACCTGCCGGGATCTCCTAAGGGAGTCATGGACGGACTGGCCGTCCTTGACCCTGTGATCGGGCATCTCTGCGAGCAATTGGAAGGAAGCCATGGGCACTGAAACAGACTTCGAAGTTGTCAGCGCTGTCCTCAGTTCCGAGCCGATCTCGGTGGACCAGGCCATCAGTGCAGTGGAATCGGACACTGCCGGCGCGGTCGTCAGCTTCAGCGGCGTTGTGCGCAACCACGACGGCGGCAAGGCAGTGGACCGGTTGAGCTACAGCGCCCATCCCACAGCGCATCAGGTCATGTCCGAGGTCGTGGCCCGGCTCGTCGCAGAGCACTCGGGCGAGGCTGACCAGCCGGTCCGTATCTGGGCTGCCCACAGGATAGGCACGCTGGAGATTGGTGATCCCGCGCTGGTATGTGCGGTTGCAGCTGCCCACCGTGGACAGGCGTTCGCTGTTTGCTCGGAACTCGTGGACCGGGTCAAGGAGCAGGTCCCCATCTGGAAGGAACAGTTCTTCTCCGACGGCACCGTTGAATGGGTAGGTGCGGGGGAGTAGGAAGCTGTCACGGTTCCTTCCCGGGTCCTGCCCGGCGGTAGGGTTAAAGGCATGACCGAACAACTTGCTGTTGCTGTGCTGGGCGCCAATGGGCGCATGGGAATCGAAGCCGTCAAGGCCATTGAAGCAGCAGGGGACATGACGCTCGTGGCAGCGCTCGGCCGTGGTGATTCGCTGGAGAAACTGCTCGACGCCGGTGCACAGTACGTTGTTGACCTCACCGTTCCGGATATCACCGAAACCAACGTCCGGTTCGCAGTTGAGCACGGAATCCACGCTGTTGTGGGTACCACCGGTTGGAATGCGGACAGACTGGAATCCCTGCGGGCGCTGCTGGAGCAGAAGCCGGACACAGGTGTCCTGATTGCCCCGAATTTTGCCCTGGGCTCAGTGCTGGCGTCCGCTTTCGCGGCCAAGGCTTCCCAGTACTTTGAATCCGTGGAAGTCATCGAACTGCACCACCCCGACAAGGTGGATGCCCCCTCGGGTACGGCGGTACGCACAGCCCAGCTCATCGCCGAAGCCCGGCAGGAGGCAGGAGTGCCGGCGAGCCCGGACGCCACTGAAACCTCGCTGGACGGTGCCCGGGGCTGCGACGTGGACGGAATCCGTGTGCACAGTGTCCGGCTCCGCGGCCTGGTGGCGCACCAGGAAGTACTCTTCGGCGGACCCGGCGAACAGTTGACGCTGCGCCATGACTCCTTCGACCGGGCGTCCTTCATGCCCGGAGTCTTGCTGGGGCTGCGGAAAGTGGCAGCAAATCCCGGCCTGACGGTCGGCTTGGACGGCTACTTGGACCTGGGGCTCTAGGACGTGGGAAATTTCCTGGCAGCCCTGAAGAAGAACCGAACCAAAATCTGGGTAGGTGCCATCACCTTGCTTTTGGTGTTGTACCTGGTGGTCTCGGTTCAGCGGTCCTTCCTGCTTCTCGGTGATCCCAACCTGGTGGCCAAGGGCATCGGAGCGGCTTACTTGGTGCTTCCGGTCATTGGCGCCTGGGCCATGATCCGCGAGCTGCTTTTTGGCGCCCGGACAGAGCAGATGGCCAAGGTGCTCGAAGCCGAGGGTGGACTGCCGGAGGACACCCTGCCCCGGACCCCGGGCGGACGGATCGTTCGCGCCGCTGCCGACGCCGAATTTGAGAAATACCGTGCCGAGGCCGAGGCTGCGCCGGAGGATTGGCGTTCCTGGTTCAGGCTGAGCTGTGCCTACGACGCTTCCGGTGACCGCAAACGTGCGCGCGCATCCATGCGCGACGCCGTGAAGCTGTTCCGCTCTCAGCCCACCGCGGCCGGACGGTAGCTGCCCAGCCTCGATGCCATGTGGGCAGCCCATTCAAGCGGTCCACGCCGCCGGAGCAAGGCGAAACACACGCCGATGCCGATGGCTCCGAGCGCCTGCGTCCAGTACATGCCTTCGGCGGTCCACCCGGCGGGAAGCGGTTGGTTGGTGAAGCCCGAGACGAGCCATACGTGCGCTGAATACAGGCTCAAGGTCATGGCGCCTGGTCCGCTGAGCACCAGCAGGAAATTGACCTTGATGCGTTCGGCGAGCCTGCCAAGCATCAGGAAAATCCCAACGACGCCGGCGGCAACGCCACTGGTGTGCAACAAGTCCAGCGTGGTACCCGCATGGGGTGAGGCCGTAGCCAACCACCACCACGAGTCCACTTGCTGGAGCCCGGTGAGATTGACCTGGAGCATGCTCTCCAGGGGATAGCCCCTGGTGCCGGGAAGCGCCGACAGGGCTGCCCGGCCGCCCCATACCTCCATGGCCAGCACGCCGCATATCTTCGCCGTGCCGGCCACGACGAGTCCGGATGTCAGCAGCATCAGCTGGACGGCCGCCGTCGTTAGTGCCAGCCGCCCGATGACCAGGCCGACAAGAAGGTAGGAGATCCACTGGAACACCGGGTAGTACCCGGTGAAGAACAGATCGGCGAGCAGACGGCCGGGGGTTTCCAGATCTTCCCAGCCGGGGTTGTGCCCCAGTTGCAGCGGCGGGTTCCCGTCAAGCAGCACGGGGCGGACCAGGAACGCGAGAACGGGTGAAACAAGGATCCACCCAGCCGCCCAGAAGCAAAGGGCTTTGAGCCGCAAGCCGAGGAACGGCAGGATGCACAGGAACAGCATCGCGTAGTGGACCAGGATCACTGCGACGTTGACGTCCAGCCCTCCCAACGCAAGTCCGACGACGGCGATCACCACCGCGCGCATTGCCACGCCGGCCCTCGCGGACCAAAGCTCCTTTCCGCTGCGGGGATCCTGCTTTCCGGTGGACAGTGCAAGGCCGATTCCGGCCAGTACCGCGAACAGCGCAGCGGACCGCCCCGAGAACACCAAGCCCACCATTGTTGGCTCCCATTGGGGTGCCGGGCCGAATGTCGGCATCAGGTGCGTGGCCATCATGCCAAGGAGGGCAGCCCCCCTGGCTGCGTCGATGCCGGTCAACCGGGTGGGAGCCGCGCGTTGACCCCGTGTTTTTCGCGGAGGCGCCGTCTCTTGCGAAGTCATGCAGCGATCGTCTCACAGCCGGGTCCCGCGACCGGCGAGTGACGGCTGCCGGGACGTTCCCGGCCCGCGCCCTTGTGTTCGAATATATGTTCGAATAATATGGCGGCATGAATGAAGTTCCAGAGCGGCCGGACGGCATGGGCGGCCCCATGAAAGCGATGAGTCCGGGAGTTGTCGACTTCCTTTTCCGGCAGCTCGTGGCCGGCGAACCTCCCGAAGACACGCAATGGCGCCGCGAGGGTACGGTGCTCGCGGAGCAGGCTCCGGGTGCTGAACTGGCCCGCCGCTTGTTTGAAACGGATGTGGAATCGCTGACGCCCCTGGAACTGTTCGAGTACGTGCGGGCCTCGCAGCGTTTGGTCGCCTGGGCAGAACAACTCAAAGAGCGCGCCGTAGGGCAGTACTGCTCGGGTCAGCGTGCCCGCACACCCGGGGTCGCATAGCCTTCGCGGCAACGCGCATGAGGACCGTCACGCGATACCCATTCTTGTAACGAGGCCGTGACAGGGTAACGTTTTTCCTATGTCTGACGTTCGCGCGCCCATTCCCGCCCTTGGTACCCTGCTGACCGCCATGGTCACCCCGTTCACCGACGACGGCAAGGTGGACTACGACCAAGCCGCGGCACTGGCAGAAAAGCTTGTCCAGGATGGCTGCGATGGACTGGTGGTTACAGGCACCACCGGAGAGACGTCCACCCTCACGGACGACGAAAACCTGGGCATGTTCCGGGCTGTCAAGGAAGCCGTCGGTGGCAAGGCTGCCATTATCGCCGGCACGGGCACCAACGACACTGCCCACTCGGTGCACCTTTCGCAGCGCGCTGCCGAGTTGGGCGTCGATGGTCTCCTGATCGTGACCCCTTACTACAACAAGCCAAGCCAGGCTGGTGTGCGCGCCCACTTCGAGACCATTGCCTCGGCTACCGACTTGCCGGTGATGCTCTATGACATTCCCGGACGGTCCTCCATCGCCATTGCGCCGGAGACCATGATCGAACTGGCCAAGCACCAGAACATTGTGGCCGTCAAGGATGCGAAGGCTGATTTCGCTGCCGCTACCCGCGTCATGGCTGAGACCGACCTTCTTTTCTACTCCGGCGATGACGGCCTGACCCTCCAGTGGATGGCCCTCGGCGCCGTCGGACTGGTCGGCGTCACCACCCACGTGGCTACGCGCCGCTTCCGCGAGCTGATCGACGCCGTCAACAACAACGACCTCGCTACGGCGCGGTCCATCAACTTTGAACTGGAGCCGGTGGTTCGTGGAACCATGACCCGGGTCCAAGGCGCAGTAGCCGCCAAGCAGATTCTCAAGTGGCAGGGAGTCCTGCCCAACTCGGTTGTCCGTTTGCCCCTCGTGGAGCCGGACGCGGCCGAGATCGAAATCATCCGCGGGGATTTGGCGGAAGCCGGAATGGACTTCACCGTCCAGGATGGTTCCGCCGGAAAGTAGCACAATATGACCCAAACCGCCCTTCCCGGACTGGTTACGCCGCCGAAACTGCCGAAAGGCACGCTGCGGATCGTTCCGCTCGGTGGACTGGGGGAGATCGGCCGCAACATGGCGGTCTTCGAGATCGACGGCAAGCTGCTCATAGTCGACTGCGGGGTACTTTTCCCCGAGGAGACGCAGCCCGGCGTTGATCTGATCCTGCCCGATTTCTCCTACATCGAGAACCGGCTGGAGGACGTGGTCGGGGTTGTCCTCACCCACGGCCACGAGGACCACATTGGCGCGGTTCCCTACCTGCTGCGCCTCAAGGCCGACATTCCGCTGATCGGTTCCCAGCTCACCCTTGCGCTGGTGGAAGCGAAGCTGCAGGAGCACCGGATCAAGCCTTACACGCTCACCGTCACGGAGGGCCAGGTGGAGCAGTTCGGTCCCTTTGAGTGTGAATTCGTTGCCGTCAACCACTCCATTCCGGATGCCTTGGCCGTCTTTATCCGTACCGAAGGGGGCAACGTCCTCCATACCGGTGACTTCAAGATGGACCAGTTGCCGTTGGATGGCCGCATCACGGACCTCCGGCACTTTGCCCGCCTCGGTGAGGAAGGAGTCGACCTCTTCATGGCCGACTCCACCAACGCCGACGTGCCTGGCTTCACCACGGCAGAGAAGGAAATCGGACCTACACTGGACCGACTCTTCGGGCAGGCGAAGAAGCGCATCATTGTGGCTTCCTTCTCCTCCCATGTGCACCGTGTCCAGCAGGTACTCGACGCAGCAGCAAAGCACGGACGCAAGGTCGCCTTCGTGGGCCGCTCCATGGTGCGGAACATGGCCATCGCCGCCAAGCTTGGTTACCTGGAGGTTCCTGACGGCATCCTGGTGGACATCAAGAACATCGACAACATGCCGGACGATCGCGTGGTCCTCATGTCCACGGGGTCCCAGGGTGAGCCGATGGCAGCCCTGTCGCGCATGGCCAACGGCGACCACCGGGTGATTGTCGGCAAGGGCGATACCGTCATCCTGGCGTCCAGCCTCATCCCCGGCAACGAGAACGCCGTATTCCGCATCATCAACGGTCTCCTCAAGCTCGGAGCCGACGTCATCCACAAGGGCACGGCCAAGGTCCACGTCTCCGGTCACGCGGCGGCGGGGGAGTTGCTCTATTGCTACAACATCCTTGAGCCGCTCAACGCCATGCCGGTGCACGGTGAAACGCGCCACCTGATCGCCAACGGGAACATTGCCCTGGAATCAGGCGTGCCGTCGGACGGCATCATCCTCAGCGATAACGGCACCGTGATCGACCTCAAGGACCACGTGGCGAACATTGTGGGCCAAGTGGAGGTGGGCTTCGTCTACGTGGATGGTTCGAGCGTTGGCGAAATCACTGACGCAGACCTGAAGGACCGCCGCGTCCTCGGCGACGAAGGCTTCATTTCCGTCATCACGGTCATCAGCCGCACCACTGGCAAAATCGTGTCCGGACCGGAGATCCACGCCCGTGGCGTCGCTGAAGACGACTCGGTCTTCGACGAGATCATCCCGAAGATCAACGCCGCACTCGAAGAGGCTGTGCTGAATCACACAGACCACACGAACCACCAGTTGCAGCAAGTGGTTCGCAGGATCATCGGCACGTGGGTCAACCGCAAGCTTCGCCGCCGTCCTATGATCATCCCGGTGGTCCTGGAGGCCTAGTCCGCCAGCAACATGAATACCCAAGGGGGTCTGAAATCCGCGGATTTCAGACCCCCTTGCGGTACCGTGGCACGTATGGCGACCCGTACTACCTCCGCGCCACGAGGCAGCTCCAGCAATAAATCCGGCGGCACAGGCCGGGGCGGAGCCGCATCGAAAACCAGCTCCGCCAGCAAAAGCGGGCGGGGAAGCACTGCCCGCACCAAGCAAGCAGCCGCCGTCGAGCCCCAGGCTCCGCTTCCGCTTCGCATGCTGTCCGGTGCCTGGCAGGGCATCGGGCACGTGGTGGGTGCCGGCGTGCGCCGGATCGGCCACGATGTCAGCGACCTCGACCCCGCGGACCGCCGGGACGGGGCAGCGCTGTTCAACCTGGTGCTGGGCATCGCGATCGCTACTTTTGCCTGGTGGGGCCTCACCGGTTGGCTCCCGGACATCGTGTACAGCGTGGTCAACGGGACCTTCGGCTGGATGTCCCTGATCCTGCCTTTCATGCTCTTCGTCTGCGCCTTCCGCTTGTTCCGCAAGCCCCAGGATGGCCGCGGAAACAACCGCGTGGGCATCGGATTCATGATCATGACGCTGGCCGGCTCCGGACTTGCCCAGGTCATTGGGGGCCAGCCCACCGTCGCCGATGGCTTCGACGGCCTGCGCCGTGCGGGCGGCATGCTGGGCTTCCTCGCCGCGGCTCCACTTGCCGCCATCCATGTCGCTGTTCCGATCATCATCTACAGTCTCCTGGCCTTTGTTTCCTTGCTGATCGTTACGGCAACCCCCTTCGGTGCCATTCCCGCCCGGATCCGGGGTGCGTACGAACACCTCATGGGCGTGGACCTCATGGACGAGTCCGGCAAGGACGACCACGACCGAAGCTACCTCTACGGCAACGGCTCCTCGTCCGCGCCGCCGAAGAAGAAGAAGCGCATGCGCCTCTTCGGCAAGGATGAAGAACCCGACGCCGGCCTGGAAGGTTACGTCGGTGACGAAGCCTTCGAACACGCAATAGTCGACGACGACGAAACCCCCGCCGCATCCGCACCACGTGTACCGCCGGGTGTCCGGCGCCCCACGCAAGCGGAAATTGCCGTGGAGAAGATCAAGGCCGCCCAAGGCCTCGCGGGCGCAAACCCCGGGATCGACAACCCCACGGAAGCCATTCCCGTCCTGACCCCGGAAATGACGGCTCCCGTGGCGGCCCAGGTGCCGGCTCGGCCCGCAACACCTCCGCCTCCGCCCACGCCGATTCCGCAGCGTACGGAGCAGTTGTCACTGGCCGGTGATGTCACCTATACACTGCCTGCCTCCGACTACCTGACGCCGGGCTCCATTCCGAAGGAGCGTACGGAAGCCAACGACGCCGTCGTCGCCGCGCTGACGGACACTCTCACGCAGTTCAACGTCGACGCCGCGGTGACCGGCTTCAGCCGTGGTCCCACCGTGACCCGCTACGAGATTGAGCTCTCTCCCGGCACCAAGGTGGAACGCGTCACGGCGCTGTCCAAGAACATCTCCTATGCTGTGGCTTCCAGTGATGTCCGCATCCTGAGCCCCATCCCGGGCAAGTCCGCGATCGGTATCGAGATCCCGAACACCGACCGCGAGACGGTGTCCTTGGGTGATGTCCTCCGGAGCCAGAATGCCCGCCGTACCGACCACCCGATGGTCATGGGCGTGGGCAAGGACGTTGAGGGCGGCTACGTCGTGGCCAACCTTGCCAAGATGCCCCATCTCCTGGTCGCCGGTGCTACCGGTGCAGGTAAGTCGAGCTTCGTGAACTCCATGATCACCTCCATCCTCATGCGCGCAACGCCGGATGAAGTCCGCATGGTCATGGTGGACCCCAAGCGTGTGGAACTCACCGCCTACGAGGGCGTCCCGCACCTCATCACGCCTATCATCACCAACCCGAAGAAGGCCGCAGAGGCCCTCCAATGGGTGGTCCGGGAAATGGACGCCCGTTACGACGACCTCGCCAACTACGGCTACAAGCACATTGATGACTTCAACAAGGCCGTCCGTGCGGGGAAGGTCACGCCGCCGGTCGATTCCAAGCGCGTCATCAAGCCCTACCCCTACCTGCTGGTCATCGTGGACGAACTCGCGGACCTCATGATGGTGGCACCACGCGACGTCGAAGACTCGATTGTCCGTATCACCCAGCTGGCCCGTGCCGCCGGTATCCACCTGGTGCTGGCCACCCAGCGTCCATCCGTGGACGTCGTCACGGGCCTCATCAAGGCCAACGTGCCGTCCCGCATGGCGTTCGCCACCTCCTCCGTGACGGATTCCCGCGTGGTCCTGGACCAGCCAGGCGCCGAGAAGCTCATCGGCCAGGGTGACGCTCTGTTCCTGCCCATGGGTGCTTCGAAGGCCATGCGTGTCCAGGGTGCCTGGGTGACCGAGTCCGAGATCCACAAGGTCGTTGAGCACGTCAAGGGTCAGTTGCAGGCCGTCTACCGTGACGACGTCGCAGCCGAGGCTCCCAAGAAGCAGATCGACGACGACATCGGAGACGACCTCGAGGTCCTGCTCCAGGCTACGGAGCTGGTGGTCACCACGCAGTTCGGTTCGACGTCCATGCTGCAGCGCAAGCTGCGCGTCGGCTTCGCCAAGGCCGGACGACTGATGGACCTCTTGGAATCCCGCGGCGTCGTGGGCCCGTCCGAAGGTTCCAAGGCCCGCGATGTCCTGGTCAAGCCCGATGACCTCGCCGCTGTACTTGCTGCGATGAAGGGCCAGGAGTCACCGTCCACCCCTGATGCCCACACGGCCGCCCTGAGTGACAACGCGAACTCGAACATCGCCGTCGGCGGTTATGCAGAGGACCTGGTGCAGGCGGACCTGGACAACCGGACCCAGGCTGTTGAGTACTATGACGGCGCGGACGGCCCGGATGACGACGACGAGGGCGGCGAAGACGCCTGGTCGCTCACAGGACGTTAGCCCCCAAAGCGGCCGCCGCAAAGACGGTAGCCTAGAGGGGTGACTACAGCCGAGGGTGATAACGCGACCTCCAGCAGTTCCGATATCTGGAACCTGCCCAACATCCTCACGATGCTGCGCATCGTCCTGGTGCCGTTCTTCGTCTGGTTCCTGCTGGCCGATAACGGCGGGTACGGGATCTGGCGCTGGGCGGCGGTGGTTGCCTTCGCTGTAGCGATCTACACCGACAAGCTCGACGGCGACATCGCCCGGGCGCGCGGCCTTATTACCAACTTCGGCAAAATCGCGGACCCCATTGCCGACAAGCTGCTCATCGGCTCAGCGTTGGTGCTCCTGTCCATCCTGGGGGAGTTGCCCTCGTGGGTCACCATCCTCATCCTGGTCCGTGAATGGGGCATCACGGCACTGCGCTTCGTTGTGATCCGGTACGGGGTCATGCCCGCTTCCCGTGGCGGCAAGCTCAAGACCGTCGTTCAAACAGTGGCGATCTTCCTGTACATCCTTCCCCTCCAGGCGATCGCCCCATGGCTGGGCGCCGTCGCTTTCCTGGTCATGATGGTTGCCCTCGCCATTACGTTGTGGACCGGCGTCGAATATGTCATCCAGGCCATGCGGCTGCGCGCAGCGGGACGTCGCGCGTGAAGTCCGTGAGCGGTGCGGCAGAAACCGCGGAGACGGTGGTGGGCGCCGCCGTCCGCAGTGGCCTCACGGTGGCTACGGCTGAGTCCTTGACTGCAGGTCTCGTGGCCGCAACGCTCGCCAACACTCCGGGCGCTTCGGCCATGCTGCAAGGCGGTGTGGTCGCTTACCAGAACTCGGTCAAGGCCGGCATCCTGGGCGTGCCGGAGGAGCTTCTTGCGTCGGTCGGCTCCGTTGACGGCGGTGTCGCCGAGGCAATGGCCGACGGCGCACGCCGGGCTTGCGCTGCCGACGTCGGGATTTCGACGACCGGCGTCGCCGGACCGGAGCCGCACGACGGCAAAGATGTCGGCACCGTGTTCATTGGCGTGGCGTCTGCGCTGGGGGTGGCGTCGTTCGAGTACAGCTTCGACGGCGACCGTCAGTCCATCCGCGAACAGGCCTGCGACGCCGCCCTGGCGCGCCTGCTTGCCGCGCTGGGTGACCTTGGTTACCGTTCGTAAAGTAGTCGGGAACAAAAACTCATTGCCAATAGTTGTGTCATTGTGTCGCTTCGGAAGAGCCGGGGCGCCTAGGATGTAAAAACATACCCGGTCCGCCAGCCAGCGAACCGGATCAACGAGGGAGCATGGCGATACAGATGGTAAAGCAGCCCGTATCCGTAAACGGCGTTGTCCGCTGGAAGGATGTGGGCTTGGCTGATCAGGCACAGAGCGAACAGAAGGAGCGCAAAATGGTTGTACTACGCCACGAGATCGGTGATGTACTGCGCGATGTCCGCCAGCGTCAGGGCCGTACCCTTCGCGAGGTTTCGCACAGCGCCCGCGTCTCACTTGGCTACTTGAGCGAAGTGGAACGGGGCCAGAAGGAGGCTTCTTCCGAGCTCCTGTCCTCTATCTGCACAGCCTTGGACGTTCCTTTGTCCCACATGCTTCGCGAAGTCAGCGACCGCGTGGCCGTCGCAGAAGGTGTTGCTGTCCCGGACACCGTCCCGCAGGAATTCTCACAGCGTTATGGCCGCGATCTGGGCCTCTCGGACGACTTCCCCCAGGGAATGCTCTCCGGAGCCCGCTAAACGGTTCCATAAGTAACGAAGAAGGTCCCCAGCCTGAGGCTGGGGACCTTCTTTCTTTAGCGCTGCGGCGTCGCGTCACGCGCCCGGGGGGTTGTCCGCGGAATCGGCTCCTGCTTCCTTGGTTCCCAGATCCCTGAGCGCGCCGTCACCGTAGATGGCATTCAGGCGACCCATGTAGTCGGCCAGGGTCTGGACATCTTCCAAGGGCCACTCACCGAGGCGTTCCCTGAAGACCTGGCGCCGGGCATCCTGGACGAGGTGCATCTTCTCTTCGCCCTTTTCGGTCAGGCGGATGGATTGTGCCCGCCCGTCCTGCGGATCCGCTTCCTTGTAGACGAGGCCGATGCTCTCAAGGAAGGCGATCTGGCGGCTTACCGATGGCTTGCCGACGCCGATGCAAGTGGCCAACTCGGTGAGGCGGATGGGGCCTTCCCTGCGGATGACGGTGAGCAAACCGTAGGCGGCCGGTTCCATGTCCGGATGGACCTGGCGGGACAGTTGGTGGGAGATCGAACGGGCGCGGCGCCAGAGCAGGCTCAGCTGGTGTTCCACCTGCTGGAGGGCGTCGTCGACGTCGTCGCCTGGCACGGCCGGACCTGGCGCGCTCTGGAGAGGATTGCTCATGGCAACCATTCTAGAGTCCACTGCCATGAGAGACTCTATCCGTGAGGGCAAGTGACTTTTGGCGATTGATGGACGATGAATTCGGGGCCGGCTATTCCCGTGTCCTGGCCAACTCGCTGGTACTCGCCGGTGTGGGCGGGCGGACGGCCGTGGAGGCCCTGGCGGCCGGATACCATCCCCGTGAGGTCTGGCTGGCCGTGTGCGAGGTCCAGGACGTACCCCCCGAGCGCAGGCTCGGCAGGGACATCAAGCCCGCCTCGAACTGACTCTGCCGCTGGCAGGAACGCCTCGGCGCCGGGAGACACGCCGCACCATTGTTCGAATATCTGTTCGGATGGGGATATGCTCCTGTGAGAGGAAAATTGATCCCGTAGGACGCATTCAAACAGCATTCGGCAAGCAGGTTATCCACATAGCCGGAGTCGGCACCTAAAAATGTCAGGCCGCCGTAATAGCGTCTGGGATGACAGGAAAGCGGCCTATCGGGCCACTCCACAGCGAGAAAGCATCAGAGGTGTGAACCATGGCGGCAACCCCGGATCGTGAAAAGGCGCTCGAAGCAGCGCTTGCCCAGATCGACAAGCAGTTCGGCAAAGGCTCCATCATGCGTTTGGGTGATGACACCCGTGCGCCCATCGAAGTCATTCCCACCGGTTCCATTGCGCTGGACGTGGCCCTCGGCATCGGCGGCCTGCCCCGCGGCCGCGTCGTGGAAATCTACGGTCCTGAATCGTCGGGTAAGACCACCGTGGCGCTGCACGCCGTAGCCAACGCACAGCGCGCCGGCGGTATCGCCGCGTTCATTGACGCCGAGCACGCGCTGGACCCGGACTACGCCGCGAAGCTGGGTGTGGACACCGACGCCCTCCTCGTTTCCCAGCCGGATACGGGTGAGCAGGCCCTGGAAATCATGGACATGCTGGTGGGCTCCGGTTCGCTGGACATCATCGTCATCGACTCCGTCGCCGCGTTGGTACCCCGTGCCGAAATCGAAGGCGAAATGGGTGACTCCCACGTTGGCCTCCAGGCGCGCCTTATGAGCCAGGCGCTGCGTAAGATCACTGGTCGTTTGAGCCAGACCAAGACCACTGCCATCTTCATCAACCAGCTGCGTGAGAAGATCGGCGTCTTCTTTGGCTCGCCGGAAACCACCACCGGTGGCAAGGCGCTTAAGTTCTACGCTTCGGTCCGCATCGACGTTCGTCGCATCCAGACGCTGAAGGAGGGCGCGGATTCCGTAGGTAACCGCACCAAGGCCAAGATCGTCAAGAACAAGATGGCTCCGCCGTTCAAGATCGCCGAGTTCGACATCATCTATGGTCAGGGCATCTCCCGCGAGGGTGGCATCATCGACATGGGCGTTGAGCACGGCATCATCAAGAAGTCCGGTTCGTGGTTTACCTACGACGGCGACCAGCTCGGCCAGGGCATGGAAAACTCGCGGCGGTTCCTGCGGGACAACCCCGAGTTGGCGCAGGAACTGGAGCGCCTGATCAAGGAAAAGCTTGGCGTTGGCGTCAAGCCGGAGGAAGACTCCCCAAAGCTGAAGGCCGTTGACGGCTAGCACCGGGCCGGACCCGGAGTCTGCCCTGGCTGCAGACTCCGAGCCCGACCCTGAGTCCGTGGCGCGTGCCATCGTCCTGCGACAGTTGACGATGGCGCCACGGAGCCGCCTGCAGTTGTCCCGCAAACTGGCGGAACGCAATGTTCCCAAGGACGTTGCCGAGGCGGTACTGGACCGCTTCGAGGAAGTTCAGCTGATTGATGACGCTGAATTCGCCCGGATGTGGGTGCGGAGCCGTTCACAAAGCAAGAAACTGGCCAAAGGTGCACTTCGTCGCGAACTGGCTGATAAGGGCATCGTCCTCGAGGCCGCCGAGGAAGCACTGTCGCAACTCAGTGACCAGGATGAAGAGTCAGCCGCGAGGGATCTGGTGCAGCGTAAGCTTCGGCCGGGCATGAACCTCTCGGACCGTGCCGAGCGGGACAAGTACACGCGTAGGTTGGCCTCCATGCTGGCGCGCAAGGGCTACGCTCCATCGTTGGCCTTCAGGATCGTCGGTGAGGTGCTGGCAGAAGCCGGTACCCTTGAGTAGTGAGTTTGACCATTCCCTCCCCAACACCTGCCACCGCTGCTTCGACTGAGCCCCGGACGTATCAGGTCCGTACTTTCGGTTGCCAGATGAACGTCCATGATTCCGAGCGCATGGCGGGCCTGCTAGAGGACGCCGGCTACGTTCCTGCAGAGGGCGACGTTGCCGATGTCGTTGTCTTCAACACGTGCGCTGTGCGGGAGAATGCGGATAACAAGCTCTACGGAAACCTTGGGCAATTGCGGCAGGTCAAGGAATCCCATCCCGGCATGCAGATTGCCGTTGGCGGGTGCCTGGCGCAGAAGGACCGCGAGACCATTGTCCGGAAAGCGCCGTGGGTGGATGCTGTCTTCGGCACCCACAATGTGGGCGCCCTGCCGGCCCTCCTCAAGCGGGCCCGGCACAACAACGAGGCCCAACTCGAAATCCTGGAATCCCTGGACGTCTTCCCGTCCACGCTTCCTACCAAGCGTGAGTCTGTGTACTCGGGGTGGGTTTCCATTTCAGTCGGTTGCAACAACACCTGCACGTTTTGCATCGTTCCCTCGCTGCGCGGCAAGGAAAAGGACCGCCGTCCAGGCGAGATCCTCGCGGAAATCCAGGCCCTCGTCGATGACGGCGTTGTCGAAGTGACGTTGCTGGGCCAGAACGTGAACTCGTACGGGGTGGAATTCGGCGATCGCCTGGCTTTCTCCAAGCTCCTCCGTGCCTGCGGTGACATCGAGGGTCTCGAACGCGTGCGGTTTACCAGCCCCCACCCCGCGGCTTTCACCGATGACGTCATCGATGCCATGGCTGAAACCCCCAATGTGATGCCGCAGCTTCATATGCCACTGCAGTCGGGATCGGACAAAGTCCTCAAGGACATGCGTCGTTCCTACCGCTCCAGCCGCTTCCTGGGCATCCTGGACAAAGTGCGTGAGCGGATTCCGCACGCTGCCATCACCACTGACATCATTGTTGGATTCCCGGGTGAAACCGAAGAGGATTTCCAAGCGACCTTGGACGTCGTGGAGAAGTCGCGGTTCTCCTCGGCCTTCACGTTCCAGTACTCCAAGCGTCCGGGAACACCGGCAGCGGACTTGCCTGATCAGCTGCCTAAAGCGGTGGTCCAGGAGCGCTTCGAACGGCTCACTGCCCTGCAGGACCGTATCGCCGCCGAGGAAAACGCCGCGCAGCTTGGCCGGCAGGTAGAGGTCCTGGTGACAGCCCAGGCAGGCAGGAAGGCCGAGGAGACCCATCGGCTTTCCGGGCGGTCCAAGGACCAGCGGCTTGTGCACTTTTCCGTCCCTGACGGTGCCGAAACCCCCCGTCCCGGGGACTTCGTGACGGTGACCATTACGGAAGCAGCCGCTTTCCACTTGGTAGCCGACCCCGCGACAACCAGTGACTACGTCCTGCGGCGTTCCAGGGCCGGAGATGCCTGGGACCGTTCGCAGGCCGACTCCTGCGGTGTTCCCGCACCAGGCACATCCGGCGGCAAGACCGGGGTGTCCTTGGGCATGCCCGCATTGCCGATCCGCCGCGCGTAGCCGCGTCGTCCATTCCATGTCGGATTCCCAGCAGGCCCGGCCTGTCATCGCCGTGGTCGGGCCCACAGGTTCGGGCAAGTCGGATCTGGGCGTCAACATCGCCCTGGCGCTCGGTGGAGAAGTCATCAATGCTGACGCGCTGCAGTTCTACCGGGGCATGGACATCGGCACAGCCAAGATCAGCATGGAAGAGCGGAAAGGCGTTCCGCATCATCTCCTGGACATCATGGATGTCACGCAAGAGGCAAGCGTGGCGGACTTCCAAAGCGAATGCCGCGCAGTCATCGCGGACATCCACTCCAGGGGGAAGCACGCCATTCTGGTGGGCGGATCCGGACTGTACGTGCGCGCGGCCCTGGACATCCTGGAGTTTCCGGGAACGGATCCCGCTCTGCGCCGAAGCCTCGAGGACGAATACGAAGCCAAAGGACTGGCTCCGCTCAGGGCCCGCCTGGAGGAAGTGGACCCGGTCTCGGCAGCCCGTCTTGGCGACGCCCGAAGGGTAATTCGTGCTTTGGAGGTCCACGGACTGACAGGTCGAGCCTTCAGTTCATTCATGCCCCAGAGGGAGTACTATCAACCCGCTGTTCAGATCGGCCTTTCCGTTGACCGCGAAGAACTCAGGGAGCGGCTTGCCCGCCGAGTGCACCGCATGGTCGAGACCGGCCTGGAGAACGAGGTCGCGCGACTCGACACCTTGGGATTGCGCCAGGGCAAAACAGCATCAAGGGCTCTGGGGTACGCCCAGTTCCTCAAAGTCCTGGACGGTGACATGGACGTGCCGGCCGCGGCCGAGGAGACCATCGTCGCCACAAGGCAGTTCGCGCGCCGCCAGCTCACCTGGTTCCGGGCAGACCCACGGATCTCATGGTTGGACTGGAAGGACCCCGGGCTGACATCCCGGGCCGTGTCGGCAATCCTCGCCCAGGGGTAACCTTGGGTGATTTCTGGCCGAACACACGTGGAAGGTAGCCTTGGTTCCATGGATGAAACCGCCTCAGTTCCCACCCGCCAGCCCTCGGCTGCCGGGGCTGCCGAACCCACATCGAGCCTTGCCGGATTGGCGTTCTCAAAAGGGCACGGGACAGGCAACGATTTCGTCCTGATCGCCGATCCCGGCGACGCCCACGAGATCACTCCCGAACAGGTGGCACACTTGTGCGATCGCCACACGGGCATCGGTGGCGACGGACTTATCCGTGCAGTTCCCTCGCGGTTCCTCCCGGAAGGGCGGGCACTCCTGGAAGTGGACCCTGCTGCGGAGTGGTTCATGGACTACCGCAACGGCGACGGTTCGCTGTCCGAAATGTGCGGCAACGGCGTGCGCGTCTTCGTTCACTTCCTCAATGAGCAGGGATTGGTGGACCTTGGTCCCGGCGAAACCCTCACCATCGGCACGCGTGGCGGAGTCAAGAAAGTAGTCCGTACCGTGAACGGCTACGCGGTGGACATGGGCCCTTGGGAGTTCATTTTCCCGGACGAGGCAACCAGCAAGGCCATGGATGCCTTGGTCAGCGCGGACGGCCTGGAAGTGGCACGCCCCGGCCTTTCGGTCAGTATGGGCAACCCGCACACAGTCGTTGCCTTGGCCGAACTCAGCGAGCTTTCAGCAACCCAGCTGTTCAAGGCTCCGGTTGTTGATCCCAAGCCGGTCAACGGCACCAACGTTGAATTCGTTGTTCCGGCCGAACCGTTGGTCGAAGACGGCGTGGGAACCATCACCATGCGCGTGCACGAGCGGGGAGTGGGGGAGACCCAGTCCTGCGGTACGGGAGCCTGCGCAGCAGCGGTTGCAATCCGTCACTGGGCCGGCAGCACGGCGCCCAACGACTGGCACGTCAAGGTTCCCGGCGGCGTCGTCGGTGTGAAGTTCTTCCCCGGCGCCGGTGGCCGTGAGCACGTTGAACTGAGCGGCCCCGCCGTCATAGTGGCTAGCGGGACGCTTTCCTGACCCGAATGATCCTGAAGGACTTCGACGTGCTTTCGCGGGAAACGCTGAAAGACGCGTCCAGTTCAGAAGCCAGCCACCGCTGCAAGGAATCTGAACCCAGGTTCTTCTGAACCACCAGCCATGCGTTTCCTCCCGGCGCCAGCCGCGGCAACCAGGTCAGCAACAACGAGTGGAGTTCATCCTTGCCGATCCGGATGGGCGGATTGGACCAGATGGTGTCGAACTCGACGGCGGGGTCCACCTCATGCGGGAGGCTGGCGGTCACGTTGTCCAGGCCCAGGGCCGCTGCGTTCTCGTTGGTCAGGGTCACGCAGCGTTCGTTGACGTCGACGGCGTACACGCGGGCGTGCGGGGCCATCAAAGCAAGGGTGAGGGCTATCGGACCCCAGCCGCAGCCGATGTCCAGCAGATTGCCTTGGGGAGCGGGCGGTGGAACCTCTGACAGGAGTATTGCCGTTCCCTTGTCCACGCCGTCGGGGCTGAAGATGCCGGATGACGTCTGCAGGTGGCGCGTAGCTCCAGCGAGTTCAACTGTGAGTGGCTTACGGGTGAACGGCCCAGCCGGCTGGGCGGTGAAATAGTGTGCAGACTCCATAATTTGCCAGATTAGTTGGCTATTGGCGCCTTGGGAAACCGCCATGGTCCCAGGTTCGTTTGACACGGCTGATAGTGTTGAGGTCATGTTCTTGATCTTTGAGTAATCGGCCGAACCACGCCTGCTTTCCAGGCGTTACCCGGCACCGCCCGCGACGCAGGTCCGGCTTGGCACCATGCCCGGCCCATGACCTTTCCGCCCGGCAGGTCCCACGGCACATGTCGGCGCCACTTCCTCGTGGCGCCGGACGCTCAGAAGATCAAAGCCCCACCCATGCCTTCACATGACGGTATTCCCGGAACCGGGCCATCGTGCGAACCCTGGTGGGCAGCATAACGACTTCAAGCAGGCCAGGACCTCCCTGCGGATCCACCCGTCAGATCACCGACGCCACGTCCCCGACAGGCCAGTGGCGTTCAGCACACAGGAGGCCACTTTGGCCCAAGCCCGTCAGCCCAGCGCGAAGAGCGCCCCATCGAGCGACAAACAGCACTATTCTGGAATTGCCGAACAGTCTAAGGAGACCATGACCACCCAGAAGCACTCCGGATCCGATTCCGACGCCCAGGACATGAGTCCTGAACAAATCCAGGCCGTCATCGACCGGATTCTTTCCAAGGATGCCCCCGCACAGGCATCCGAAGACAACGACACCAGTGGTGTGTTCGGCAAGGCGCAGGCCATCTCGACCCTGGACCAAGAGCACAGTATCTACGACGGCGACCAGGAAGACCTGGCCGAGCGTCGCGCCTTGCGCCGCACCGCGGGGTTGTCGACTGAACTCGAAGACGTCACAGAGGTCGAATACCGGCAGCTGCGCCTCGAACGCGTTGTGCTGGCTGGCCTATGGACAGAAGGTACCCTGGCCGACGCCGAGAACTCGCTGCGCGAACTGGCGGCCCTTGCCGAGACCGCAGGTTCTGAAGTACTTGATGGCCTGGTCCAACGCCGCTCCAAGCCGGACCCGGGAACGTTCCTTGGATCCGGCAAGGCACAGGAACTCAAGGACATTGTCGCTGCCACAGGCGCGGACACTGTCGTGGTGGACACTGAACTGGCACCGTCACAGCGACGCGGTCTTGAGGACATCGTGAAGGTCAAGGTCGTTGACCGGACCACGCTGATCCTGGATATCTTCGCCCAGCACGCCAAGAGCCGCGAAGGCAAGGCCCAGGTGGAGCTCGCGCAGCTGGAATACCTGCTTCCACGCCTGCGTGGTTGGGGTGACTCCATGTCCCGGCAGGCCGGCGGCCAGGTGGGCGGGGCCGGGGCAGGCATGGGCTCGCGCGGTCCCGGTGAAACCAAGATCGAACTGGACCGCCGCCGAATCCGCACACGCATGGCCAAACTGCGCCGGGAAATCGCCGCGATGAAGCCGGCCCGTGAGACCAAACGTGCCAACCGCCGTCGTAATGCTGTTCCGTCCGTCGCAATTGCCGGGTACACCAACGCCGGTAAGTCGTCGTTGTTGAACCGCCTCACCGACGCAGGTGTCCTTGTGGAGAACGCACTGTTCGCCACTCTGGATCCCACGGTCCGCAAAGCGCAGACTCCTGACGGCATCGGCTACACACTGGCCGACACCGTGGGATTCGTGCGCTCACTGCCGACCCAGCTCGTTGAGGCCTTCCGCTCAACGCTCGAGGAAGTGGCCGATGCGGACCTCATCCTCCATGTCGTGGATGCATCCCACCCGGACCCCGAAGGTCAGATCGCAGCAGTGCGCACTGTCTTCACCGAGGTCGACGCCCGCAAGGTTCCCGAGATCATCGTCCTGAACAAGGTTGATGTGGCCGATCCTTTCGTGGTTGAGCGTCTCAAGCAGAAGGAACCCCGGCACGCAGTGGTTTCCACCCGCACAGGACAGGGAATCGCCGAACTGCTGGAGGACATCAGCCGGTCCATACCGCGCCCGGGGGTGCGGCTTGAAGTGCTCATCCCGTACGACCGCGGCGACATGATCAACAAGCTGCACAATTCCGATTCCGAGATCCTCAGCCTGGAACACGAGGAAAGCGGGACGCGCGTGGTGGCGATGGTCCGTGAAGGTCTGGCAGCTGAGCTGGAGTCATTCGTCAGTAATGGTTGAGAAGGTGGCGGCGGACGCCGTCGAGTCGGTGGGAGAGAAGACCACCCTGGAATTGTTGGACCGGGCTGTCGCCGGAATGGGCGGCCAAAGCCGTGCCGGCCAGCACGAAATGGCCAAGCACGTCACCCGGGCCATTGAGACCGGGGAACATCTGCTGGTCCAAGCGGGAACCGGTACGGGTAAGTCATTGGCGTACCTGATTCCGTTGATCGCCCATTCCATGGACAGCGATAAACCGACGCTCGTGTCCACCGCCACCTTGGCTTTGCAGACCCAGATCGTAGGCAGGGATCTTCCGCGTTTGCTGGAGACCATCAATCCTGCCCTGGACCGTCCGGTCAATGTCGCGCTCGTGAAGGGCAGGGCAAACTACGTCTGCCTGCAAAAGCTCGAGGGCGGCTTCCCGAGTGAGGAGCCCTCCGAAGGACAACTTTTCTCCCTCGGCGAGGACACGAGCGTGCCGCACTTCGCGGCGTCGGTCGGTGGCCCGTCGTCCCAGCTGGGCAAGGAGGTTGTCCGGCTCCGGGAGTGGGCCGAAACGACGGCCACCGGCGACCGGGACGAGCTCATGCCGGGGGTCACGGACCGTGCCTGGCGGCAGGTCTCCGTGACGTCCATGGAGTGCCTTGGGGCCCAGAAATGTCCGGTTGCCGAGGAGTGCTTCAGCGAGCTGGCACGCGCCCGGGCAGCCGAAGCCGACGTCGTGGTCACCAACCACGCCATGTTGGCCGTCAGCGCGTTCGAAGGCCTCGCGGTGCTGCCCGAGTACGACGTCGTGGTGGTGGACGAGGCCCACGAGCTTCAAGACCGGGTCACAGGGGCAGTGTCAGGGCAACTCTCTGTAGCCATGGTGCACGCCGCGGCATCAAGCGCCCGCAAGCACACAGCCATCACCGTTGACGCCCTGAATGCGGCCGCGGATAGGCTTGACATGGCTATTGCGGGAGTACCCAACGGGCTCCTTCCCAGCGGACTCAACGACGAACAACTCGATTGCCTGGACCAGCTGCGCGACGCCACACGGGCGGCCCTGTCCGATTCGAAGACTGATTCCTCCAGTGCCGCGGACGGCGGACGGCAGCTGGCACGTTCGCGGCTGATGCTCATCCTTGAGCTGTGCGAACGGATGCTCGCTGCCAAGGAGAACCGCGAAGTAGTGTGGTTCTCCCGTAACAGCACTTTTGATCCCCAGCAGGGATACTCCCAACCTGACGAGACCGCGCCTGCGCTCATCAACATCGCGCCGCTGAGCGTGGCAGGCAGGTTGCGCGAGGGATTGTTCGCCGGACACACGGTGGTGCTGACCTCGGCCACGCTGGCCATCGGCTCGGCTTTTGAACCCGCGGCCGGAGGCCTCGGCCTGATTGGCGACGGCGCGCCCAGCTGGACAGGAATCGACGTCGGATCTCCTTTTGATTACCCCAAACAGGGGGTGCTGTACGTGGCGAAGCACCTTCCGAAACCCGGTCGGGGCACGTCACCGGAGGCCTTGGACGAATTGGAAGACCTCATCCGGGCATCCGGCGGGGGAGCACTGTGTCTCTTCTCCTCACGGCGGGCCGCCGAGGAAGCTGCGGACGCCATGCGGCTGCGCCTGGACGTGGATATCCTCTGTCAAGGCGAATCGACCATGGCTGCGTTGGTGAAGCAATTTGCCGACGAGCCGGATACTTGCCTCTTCGGAACCATGTCGCTGTGGCAAGGGGTGGACGTACCCGGCGGCTCATGCCGCCTGGTGGTTATTGACCGGATTCCCTTCCCGCGTCCTGACGATCCCCTGATGACCGCCCGTTCCCGTGCCGTGGCACAGTCCGGGGGGAACGGGTTCATGGCTGTTTCCGCCACCCACGCAGCCATCCGGCTCGCGCAGGGTGCAGGGCGCCTGATCCGTTCCACCGGTGACAAGGGCGTAGTGGCAGTCCTTGATTCACGCCTCTCGACAGAACGTTACGGCGGGTTCCTGCGGGCCGCCCTGCCGCCGTTCTGGGCGACCACTGACCGCACCGTGGTTCGTGGTGTCCTGGAGCGCTTGGGATCCGCCAAGAAGGCGTAGAGGACAGTCAGCTCCGGGCCCCTTACGGGTCGGAAAAAGCTAGAGGGACCTCAGCACCGAAACGACCTTGCCCATGATGGTTGCCTGGTCGCCGAGAATGGGTTCGTACTGGGTGTTTTGGGGCAGCAGCCAGGTATGGCCATCGCGCTGTCGGAACGTCTTTACAGTGGCTTCGTCGTCCAGCAAAGCGGCCACGATGTCGCCGTTGATGGCGTCGTTCTGGCGGCGGACAACGACCCAGTCGCCGTCGCAGATCGCGGCATCAATCATGGAGTCGCCAGCGACTTTCAACATGAAGAGCTCACCGTGTCCCACCAGTTGCCTGGGCAGGGGGAGCACGTCCTCAACTGTCTGGTCGGCCAGGATGGGTCCGCCTGCCGCGATGCGGCCAACCAGCGGAACCATGGCGGTGTCGCTTGCGCTGGTGAGTTCTGTCACAGCCAGGCCGCCGGTGCTCCGAAGCGTTGCCGGTGCCTCCACGCCCGGGATGGGGCCGCCGTCCAGGGTCAAGGGCATCAGTACTTCCATTGCGCGGGGACGCTTGGGGTCCCGGCGAAGGTAGCCGAGTTTTTCCAGCTGGGACAACTGGTGGGTAACGCTGGAAAGGCTGGCCAGTCCAACGGTGTCCCCGATTTCGCGCATGCTGGGCGGGTAGCCGTTGTCGTTGACTGACCGCTGGATGGTTTCCAGGATCTTTTTCTGGCGCACGGTCAGGCTCTTGGGAGTCTTGGGAGGCTGTTGGCTCCGCAGGGGTACCCCGCCGCCTGTGGCTTTCGCTGCCATGTTCGCCAATGCCTTTCGTTCCGCCCCGAAACGAACCGGGGATGCAGGGACTGAAAAAATGTCAGACCCTCCTGTTCCACTGAAACAATGCTGTTCCTTCACTCAAACGTAGGGCAGGCACAGGCGTTTATCAAACATTTGTTCTAGCGAGTCTCGACACCGTTCGTTGATAAGTGCTAAAAATGTCATAGCAAGGTTCGAACATGTGTTCTATAAACCTCGCACTGAAACTGGATGTTCGAACGGACTGTTCGAATACCGGCCGCAGTCGGGAGGAGCACACAAAGAATTGGCAGCCTTGCTCCGGAAGCTCCGGAGCATGGCAATAGCTCAGAAGGGCTCAGCTCATGTCCGCAATAACTTCGTTCGCTGATTTCCGCACCACGCAGGCACCCGCCCGCCTGCGCCTGACCCGCCGTGGCCGGGTGGTGTTCTTCTTCATCCCGGCCATGCTGCTGGCGGCTGTTTTGCTCAGCCTTGCCGGGTTCATCACTTCCCCTGCCAAGGCTTCCGATTCCCAGGCCGAGCTGCAGCCGCCGGTTGCAGTCTCTGTGACAGTCCAGCCCGGTCAGTCCCTGTGGGGCATTGCCGGCGCGGCGGCTCCGGAGCGGGACCCGCGTGATGTCATTGCTGAAATCATCCAGTTGAACGACCTCCGCGGCGGGCGCATCCTTCCGGGGCAGCAGCTGTTCGTCCCGGCCCACTAAGGCTGTTAGCCGGTGGCCGGATCCCGCGCCGCGACGTCATAGTTACTCCGCAGTCCCGCCAGCCCCTTAAACTGTTCCAGTGAGTGAGCAGCTTGAGCGACTTGACCGACTACCCCTCCGGACCAACCTGCGTGGACTGAGCCCCTACGGCGCACCGCAGCTTGATGTCCCCGTTTTGCTCAACGTTAACGAAAACACCCATGGCGTCCCCGCCGATGTTCAGGCGGCGATTACTGAGGCCGTGGCAGCAGCCGCCACAGGACTGAACCGCTATCCTGACCGCGAGTTCACCGATCTTCGTGAGGCCCTCGCCGAGTATCTTGGCCACGGCCTTTCAGCAGACAACATCTGGGCCGCCAACGGGTCCAACGAGGTCCTGCAACAGATCCTGCAGGCGTTTGGCGGCCCGGGACGCAAGGCCCTTGGCTTCCCGCCCACCTATTCCATGTACCCGTTGCTGGCCAGCGGAACGGATACCGAATACATCCGGGGAGTCCGCGCCGATGACTACGGGCTGGATGCCCGGTCGGCGGCTGCGCAGGTGCGCGAAACCGGAGCCAACATCGTTTTCCTGTGCTCACCGAACAACCCCACAGGGACGGGCCTGGGCCTGGATGTGGTGGAGGCCGTGTATGAAGCCGGTGAAGCAAGCCAGGCCATCGTGATCGTGGACGAGGCCTACCACGAGTTCGCCCACGACAACACGCCGAGCGCGTTGACGCTCCTGCCCGGCCGTGAGCGCCTGATCGTTTCGCGCACCATGAGCAAGGCATTTGCCCTGGCAGGTGCCCGGCTCGGCTACATGGCGGCGGCCCCTGAAGTTACGGACGCCATCAGGTTGGTCCGCCTGCCGTACCACTTGTCTGCCATCACGCAGGCCACCGCCCTCGCAGCATTGACTCACCGCGAGGCCCTGATGGCCGACGTTGAGGACATCAAGGTCCAGCGCGATCGGATCGTCACCGAACTTCTCCGCATGGGGCTCAAGCCCGCGGCGTCGGACTCGAACTACGTCTTCTTCGGTGGACTCGAGAACCCGCACGAGATCTGGCAAGGGCTGCTCGACGCAGGCGTGCTCATACGTGATGTCGGCATTCCGGGTCACTTGCGGGTTACCGCCGGGACCGAACCGGAAACCACCGCATTCCTTGATGCCCTGGAAGCACTCCTGGAACGCGCAGCGTCACAGCGCGCCTAAACTTGTCAATAGACCCAACCTCCCTCCCTGCATAAGGACGTCCCAATGAGCGAAACCGGCGCCACGCCGTCCGCTGCCCGCACTGCGCGCATGGAGCGCACCACCAGCGAATCTTCCGTATTGGTGGAGATCAACCTGGACGGTTCCGGAATTTCGGACATCAGCACCTCGGTACCGTTCTACGACCACATGCTGACCGCACTGTGCAAGCACTCCCTGATTGACATGACGGTCAAAGCCACAGGTGACACGCACATCGATGCCCACCACACGGTGGAAGACGTCGCCATCACGTTCGGTGAGGTGCTCCGGACGGCCTTGGGCGACAAAGCTGGTATTCGTCGTTTTGGCGAAGCCACGGTGCCTCTGGACGAAGCCCTCGCCCATGCAGTCGTTGATGTTTCCGGACGTCCGTACCTTGTGCACGGTGGTGAACCTGCGGGACAGGAGTACCACCTGATCGGTGGCCACTTCACCGGCTCGTTGACCCGCCATGTTTTCGAGGCAATCACGTTGCACGCCGGAATTTGCCTGCACATGAACGTTCTTGCTGGCCGGGATCCGCACCACATTGTGGAGGCCCAGTTCAAGGCTTTCGCGCGCGCACTGCGTGCCGCCGTAGAGTCCGATCCGCGTGTCGAGGGCATTCCCTCCACCAAGGGGGCACTGTGAGTAGCCAGGTCCTGAAGAACGGCGCAGTGGCTGACGCCACGGCATCCGTTAGGCCTCAGTCGCCGGAGGGCAAGCCGACCGTTACGGTTCTGGACTATGGATCCGGCAACGTCCGGTCCGCCGTCCGCGCGCTTGAGCGGGCAGGTGCCCACGTGGTGCTCAGCGCCAAGCCTGAGGACGTCCTCAACGCCGACGGCCTGGTTGTCCCCGGTGTTGGCGCCTATGAGACCGTGATGAAAGAACTCAAAGCCGTAGACGCCATCCGCATGATTGGACGCCGGGTTGCCGGTGGACGTCCGGTGCTGGCTATCTGCGTGGGCCTCCAGGTTCTTTTCGAGGCCGGCGTTGAGCACGGTACCGAGTCCGAAGGCATGGCCGAATGGCCCGGCAAAGTCGAACTCCTTCCTGCTCCCGTTGTGCCGCACATGGGATGGAACACAGTGGACGTACCTGAGGGTTCCAAGCTGTTCGCCGGTGTGGAGCAGGAGCGTTTCTACTTCGTTCACTCCTACGGTGTGCAGGAGTGGAACTTCGACGTCGTGCAGCCCCGCATGGCGCCCCCCATGGTCACGTGGTCCGAGCACGGCGCACGTTTCATCGCTGCCGTGGAAAACGGCCCGCTGTGCGCCACCCAGTTCCACCCCGAGAAGTCGGGCGACGCCGGGGCCCGCCTCCTGCGTAACTGGGTGGATGGCCTTCGGAAGCCCGCACCGGAAGCTTCCGGAAACGGTGCTGCCTAGATGTGGTCTGTGATCCTCATGGGCCTGGCCGGCCTCCTGGTGGGCGGTGGGATTTCCTTCCACCAGCAAAAGAAGCCCCGCTGGGTCTCTATTTCTTTCTACGTGTTGGCCGGGATGTCCCTGCTGGCTGCGTACCTCCTGACACTTCCCGGTAACTGAACCGCTGGTCCCAAGCCGGCGATCCCTCAACTCCAAGGACACACATGACCACCTCCTCCCAGTCCGTACTGGAACTCCTGCCGGCCGTCGATATCGTCGATGGCCAGGCGGTGCGCCTCCTGCAAGGAGAGGCGGGATCTGAAACCAGCTATGGGACGCCCTTGGAGGCAGCCTTGAACTGGCAGAACGACGGTGCGGAATGGGTCCATATGGTTGACCTCGACGCCGCCTTTGGCCGTGGCGACAACGCCGCTCTCATCAGCGAGGTCGTGTCTCAGCTCGACGTCAAGGTGGAGCTTTCGGGCGGCCTGCGGGATGACGAATCACTCGAACGGGCCCTCGGTTTGGGCGTTGCCCGGGTAAACCTTGGGACAGCAGCGCTGGAAAACCCGGAGTGGACGCGCCGGGCGATCGAACGCTTCGGTGACAAGATCGCCGTCGGGCTTGATGTCCGCGGTACTACGCTGGCCGGACGCGGATGGACCAAGGAAGGCGGGGACCTTTGGGAGGTTCTGGCCCGCCTCGAGGACGCCGGGTGCGCCCGCTACGTAGTCACGGACGTTACCAAGGACGGAACGCTGCAGGGCCCCAACGTGGATCTGCTGCGTCAGATGGTGGAGAAGACCGGCAAGCCCGTAGTGGCTTCCGGCGGTATCTCCAGCTTGGAAGATCTTCGCGTGCTGCGTGAACTCGTGCCGCTGGGTGTCGAGGGTGCGATTGTGGGCAAGGCTCTGTATGCCGGTGCCTTCACCCTGCCCGAAGCCCTGGACGTGGCCGGCCGCCGCTGATGGGCCGCCACTCAGCCCACGAGCCGGAGCTTAACCAGCGGGAGAAGCGCGACCTGCCCGGTCACATCGCGGCGGCCTTGGCAGGCGCCGGGGGAGCCACGGACTCGGCGGGCCAACCCTGGGCAGGTAGAAGCCTCACTGGCGACGACGCCAAAATCCACAACTTCGAAGACGATGATGGAACCGCAGACGCCGGTTACCTTGCGGCTATTGCGGCGCTGATCGACGGAACCGGTGGCGAGGCGGAGGTCGTGGCCTCCCTGGCCATGGCACGTGTCTTTGTCCCGGTGGTTGCCCAATTGGCCGAGGAAGCCGAAGGCGTCGACGGCCTGCATGCAGACAAGCAGGCCGATATGGCATTGGTCACACTGAAGGCCCCCGACGGCCGCACGGCAATGCCGGTGTTCACCTCGGCGGCAGCCTTGGAAGCCTGGCACCCCCAGGCGCGGCCGGTCGCTGTTTACGCAGCACGCGCAGCACTCTCGGCGGTGTCGGAAGGGGCCCAACTCCTGGTTTTGGACCCTGGCTCCCAGTTCGCCTTCGTCGTGCGGCGACCCGCCATGTGGGCGCTCGCGCAGCAGAAGGACTGGACGCCGTCATACCTTGATGATCAACTGGAGACTGCTCTCGTTTCGACGATTTCAGCCTTCACTGCGGTCCGCCGCCTTGAGACGCACCCCGGCGGTGGCGTTGCGTCCCTCACGGCGGACGGCCGCCAGGTCCTCGGAGGCGGTCCGGGCCCGGAACTGCGTGTGGTGCTTTTCCTCGAGGACGGTTTGGACGCCGGGGCCGTGCAGGCGCTTGTCGCGCAACTGAACGATGCGTGGGCACGGATGGATTCCTTTGCCGAGGGTGTTGATTCCATGGAAGTAAAACTGCAGCGTGCAGCACAGGAGCGCGCGCCGCACTAATGGCAGGTCCGGTTCCCCTGGACTGCCCGGGGAAATGAGGATTGAGCCAGTGAACTTCGCTCTCTACAAAGAGATGCTGTCCATACGCCCTGTCCGGCGGCTGCTGGTTGTCGGGATGGTTGCGCGTATCCCGCATTCGGCCGCGGGAGTGCTACTTACCTTGCACATTGTCCTGACGCTTGGCCAGGGATATGCCGCTGCGGGTGCTGCTGCGGCGGTCATGACCATCGGCATTGCCCTGGGCGCACCGTGGCGTGGCCGCAGGGTTGACATGGTGGGGCTGCGTAAAGCTCTGATCCCGTCAGTTGTCTCCGAAACCGTCATCTGGTCGATCGTCCCGCACGTGTCGTACCAATGGCTGTTACCTCTGGTGTTCATCGGAGGCCTGTTCACTCTGCCGATCTTCAGTGTCGTCCGCCAATCGTTGGGCGTCATGGTGGACGGTGAGCAGCGGCGTTCGGCCTTTGCCTTGGATTCCATAGCCACCGAGCTTGTTTTCATGATCGGTCCGGCCGTTGGAGCTGTGGTGGCGACCAGCGGCTACTCGGCTCTTGGCCTGACCGCCGTTGGTATCTCGGTATCTGTGGCTGGACTTTTCCTGATGTGGTTCAACCCGCCCACCAGAAGCGAAGCCGCCTGCACACCGGAGGAATCCGCCGATCGGGAGTCGGCCGATCTTGCGGCAGCGGAGGCGGCCATGGTGGCTTCGGCTCCTGCGCATGTCCAGGAAGCGGCCTCGGAAATGGCGTCTGCAACCTCGCGCACGGCCGGGCTCCGGAGCCGAGTGGCCAGGAATTTCACCTGGTTCACCGTTTCTGTTGCTGCGCTCTTCGCAGTAGCCGCTGGTTCGGGCATGGTGCTCAGCGGCTCGGATGTCAGCATCGTGGGGCTGCTGGAACGTGGCGGCCACCAAAACGAGATCGGTATTGTCTTCTTCTTCTGGTGCGCCGCGTCGGTAGTCGGCGGTCTCATCTACGGTTCGATGAAGCGGTCCATCTCACCCATGCTCCTTCTGCTGGGCATGGCCGCACTGACCATTCCGATGGGATTTGCCCAGGACACCTGGACCCTGGCGTTCCTCTCACTCCTGCCGGGCTTGTTGTGCGCACCGGTGCTGTCGGCTTCCTCCGAGAAGGTTGCGGACCTTGTGGAGGAGGATCGCCGGGGCGAAGCAATGGGCTGGTACGGCTCTGCGCTGACCGCCGGTGTTGCTCTGGGGGCGCCCCTGGCAGGGGTCTTCATCGACACCGTGGGTCCGTCAGGCGGCTTCGCTGCTGTTGGTATCGCCGGCGTCGTGCTGTGCGCCACCGGCCTGGTGCTCATGTCCATCCGACGACGGGCTGCCCGGGTCTGAGTCAACCGGCACCAGACGACGACGGCGGGTCGACCACTGATGGTCGGCCCGCCGTCGATGATTATTCAGGCAGTTGGCGTCAGTTCACCGGTCCGGTGAACTTTTCGCCCGGGCCCTTGCCGGGGGCATCCGGAATGATGGATGCCTCGCGGAACGCGAGTTGCAGGGAGCGCAGGCCGTCGCGCAACGGCCCTGCGTGCTGGGAGCCGATTTCGGGTGCGGCTGCGGAGACCAAGCCGGCGAGTGCGGTGATCAGCTTGCGGGCTTCGTCCAGGTCTTTGAGATCCTCGGCGTTGGGGTCGTCGGCAAGCCCAACCTTGACCGCTGCCGCACTCATGAGGTGCACGGCGCCGGTGGTGATGACTTCCACTGCCGGGACCTCTGCGATGTCACGGATCTGCTGGGAGACTCCGGCGTCGGCCGCGGGGGCGTCTCCGCCGAAGGAATTGCGGGAATTGCTGTCTTCAGTGCTCATACTGGTAAGCTTGTCACAGACCGACTGGAAGTCGTTATTCACCGTGGACATCTACAGTACTGTGGGCATCGACAGTGAACCATCGCAGTCAACGTCCCGCCGTTCGCAATGTGCGCTTGGCGGGTTGTTTCTGTAGAATTGACTTTCAGTTTGCAAGCGGAGTTCTCTCCCACCCGCGTCAGCCGTTTCCCTTCGGGGACAGGATCCCCTTGATGGGACAAGAGGTTGCCGGGTACCTGGTCGGACATTTCAGGGTTGATCCCGGAAGTGCGCGCTTTCCATAGGGGAAGTGGATCCGATCTTCGAGGCCTTCGATTGCGCCAGCAATTGGGGGCCTTCTCTATTTGCCGGTGACACCACCACAACCACAGGAGCTTTAACATTAGCGAGCCAAGAATCAATGAGCGTATCCGCGTCCCCGAGGTGCGGCTGGTCGGCCCTGCCGGCGAACAGGTAGGAATTGTCCGCATCGAGGACGCACTGCGTCTTGCTGCCGAATCCGATCTCGATCTCGTTGAAGTTGCGCCGCAGGCTAAGCCTCCTGTTTGCAAGTTGATGGACTTCGGCAAGTACAAGTACGAAGCCGCCGTCAAGGCCCGCGAAGCCCGCAAGAACCAAACCAATACGGTTCTGAAGGAAATCCGCTTCCGCCTCAAGATCGACAAGCACGACTACGAAACCAAGCGCGGGCACGCTCTGCGCTTCCTCGGAGCCGGTGACAAGGTCAAGGCCATGATCCAGTTCCGTGGTCGTGAGCAGCAGCGGCCTGAAATGGGCATCCGCTTGCTTCAGCGTTTCGCGGAGGATGTAGCCGAGGTTGGCGTCATCGAGTCCAGCCCCCGCATCGATGGCCGCAATATGGTCATGGTGATCGGACCGCTGAAGAACAAGGCCGAAGCGAAGGCTGAAGCCCGTCGTGCCAGCCAGCGTGCAGAAGCCAAGGCCCAGAATGAGGCCAAGGCCGCAGGACGCGTTGACACCACGGGGGAGCAGGCGCCGCTGACGCAGAGCCTCGCCGATCTTCTGCCCGAAGGCTTCAAGGTTTCCGAAGAGGAAAGCACGCAGGAAGCTCCCGCAGCAACCGAGGCGCCCGCAGCTGAAGAAGCACCGGTTGTCGAGGAAGCTGCAGCTGAAGCTCCGGTTGCCGAAGAGGCACCTGAAGCAGCAGAGGAAGCACCCGTTGCTGAGGAAGCTCCGGCTCCCAAGGCGGCTCCGGCACCTAAGGAAGCTCCGGCTCCCAAGGCGGCTCCGGCACCTAAGGCGGCTCCGGCTCCCAAGGCAGCTCCGGTGGAGGCAGCTCCGAAGCCTGCTGTTCCGGCTGCGGCGCCCAAGCCAGCGGTTCCTTCGGCCCCGAAGCCTGTCGCCAAGCCGGCAGCTCCCAAGCCGGCTGCCCGGCCCGCGGCCCCCAAAGCCACGCCGAAGCCAGCAACACGTAAGACCAATTAGTTCAACGCCGCGGAGGCCCTGGCCTCCACCGGCAAGCAACCAGCACGTCGGCCCTGGTGGCCGGCTGCGCGATAGAATCGCGGACTTGTCCGTGGATACGTAAGGAGATCGGTTCCCATGCCGAAGATGAAGACCCACAGCGGTGCTAAGAAGCGCTTCAAGCTGACCGGTACCGGCAAGCTGAAGCGTCAGCAGGCCAACCGCCGTCACTACCTGGAGCACAAGTCATCCAGGCTGACCCGTCGCCTCGCAGGCGACAAGCTCGTCTTCAAGGGCGATGCCAAGGTCATCAAGAAGATGCTCGGCGTCTAAGTTCCAAGTTCTTTGGTTACTGCCATCCGGCAGGGACCGACTACACCAAAAGCCTTCTCAGGCCGGCCGGGTTTCCGGCAGTAGCAGCTTGGGATAAAGATTTCTGAAGGAGTACGCACGTGGCACGTGTGAAGCGGGCGGTAAACGCCCACAAGAAGCGCCGGGTTGTCCTCGAACGCGCCAAGGGTTACCGCGGTCAGCGTTCGCGCCTGTACCGTAAGGCCAAAGAGCAGCTGCTGCACTCGTTTGTGTACAGCTACGGTGACCGCCGTAAGAAGAAGGGCGACTTCCGTCGCCTCTGGATCCAGCGCATCAACGCTGCATCCCGCGCCAACGGCCTCACCTACAACCGTCTGATCCAGGGCCTCAAGGCCGCTGAGGTCGAGGTTGACCGCCGCATGCTCGCTGAGCTGGCTGTTTCCGACGCCAACGCTTTCGCCGCTCTGGTGAACGTTGCCAAGGCTGCCCTGCCGGCTGACACCTCTGCTCCGGCTGCCAAGGCTGCTCCGAAGGCCAAGGTTGCTCCGGCTGTCGCTACGGCTCCTGCCGTAAAGGCTGTCGTTTCCGAGAAGCCGGCCATCGATGGCGCAGTTGCCGCCGACGGTGACGAGGCTCCGGAAGGCTACGCCATCAAGGGCAACGCCGAATCCAAGAAGTACCACGTTCCGGGTTCCACCTGGTACAACACCACTGCTGCTGAATACTGGTTCTCCACCGTTGAAGCTGCGAAGGCAGCCGGTTTCGAGCCGGCCGGCGGCGAAGCCCGCCAGCAGATCAAGAACTAGTCGCAACTGCCACTAAAGTTCTTTATATGAACGAAACCGGGCGCCCGCAAGACTTTCCGATGACCAACCCCCGAGCAGATCGGGTGAGGGATGTCGCAAAGCTTGCCGGGCGCCCGGCGCGTTTAAAGCGCGGGCGGTTCCTTGCTGAGGGGCCGCAGGCGGTGCGCGAGGCATTGACCCTGCACCGCGACCGGACAACGGCGGGCGGATCCGCCGTCGTACATGAAGTTTTCGCCAGCGAAGCGTGCCTTGATCGCCTCCCCGAGCTTGCCGACCTGGCGCGGGGGACGCTGCTGCGGCTGGCGAGCGATGAAGTACTAGCCGCCATGGCTGACACCGTTAACCCGCAAGGGATCGTAGCGGTCTGCAGTTTCGTGGACGTCAGCCTGGACTCGGTGCTCGACACCGGTCCGCAGCTTCTTGCTGTCATGTGCCAGGTGCGTGACCCCGGCAACGCCGGAACCGTGCTCCGCGCCGCCGATGCCGCTGGAGCAGACGCCGTGGTTCTCACCGGCTCCAGCGTAGACATCTATAACCCTAAAGCGGTGCGGTCCACCGCAGGCTCCCTGTTCCACCTCCCGGTGGTCCTGGGGGCGGACGTCGAGGAACTGGTTGCGCGGTGCCGGGAGCGGGGAATAGGCATCCTGGCCGCTGATGGCTATGGAACCCTCAATCTGGACAAGCTCCAGGATGAGAACGCTGCACGAAGGCTCGGCAACGGTTCCGTGGCCTCGGACTATGCCCTAGAGTCGCCTACAGCGTGGCTCTTCGGCAACGAAGCCCAAGGCTTGTCGGAGGACGAACTTGCACTGGCCGATCACCGTGTTGCCGTGCCCGTATACGGGGCGGCCGAGAGCCTGAACCTGGGTACCGCCGCCACTGTGTGTCTTTACGCCAGCGCACGTTCGCAGCAGGGCGCCCGAGTGGGGAATGCGTAAACAACGCGCCGCCGGGTACGGTATTGCTTGCAAGATCAGACGATGACGACTCTTCTTGGCCCTTTCCATTCTTTCCCAAACCCGAAGAGGTGAAGCTTTCGTGGCTGCTGGTGGTGGTACCAAAGCGATTGTTGCGGCTCTCGCCGCAAATCTAACGATTGCTGTTCTGAAGTTCATTGCATTTTTCCTGACAGCGTCATCGTCCATGCTCGCCGAGGCAATCCACTCAGTTGCCGACTCCGGCAACCAGATCCTGCTGCTGGTGGGCGGGAAGCGGTCCAAACGCGCCGCCAGTCCGGAACATCCGTTCGGCTATGGCCGCGAACGCTACATCTACGCCTTCATCGTGTCCATTGTCCTGTTCAGCGTCGGTGGCCTGTTTGCCCTTTACGAGGCCTGGGAGAAGTTCCAGCACCCGCACGGCATCGAAGGCGGCTTCTGGTGGGTTCCCTTGGCCGTGCTGGTGGGAGCGATCATTGCCGAAAGCTTCTCCTTCCGCACGGCGATCATCGAATCGAACCACATCCGCGGCAAGCAGAGCTGGGTCAAGTTTGTCCGCAATGCCAAGCAGCCCGAGTTGCCGGTCATTCTCTTGGAAGACTTCGGTGCCCTGCTTGGCCTGGTCTTCGCGCTCTTTGGTGTCAGCATGACGCTGGTCACCGGTAATGGCGTCTGGGATGCCCTCGGAACCGCGATGATCGGCCTGCTCCTGGTCGCAATTGCCGTGGTCCTGGCGATGGAAACCAAGTCCCTGCTGCTGGGCGAGTCTGCCACCAAGGAGGACGTCCAGCGTATTGCCGACGCCCTGCAGGCTGACGGGACCCGCATCATCCACCTCAAGACCATGCACCTCGGACCCGAAGAACTGCTGGTCGCCGCCAAGATTTCCATGGGAGCGTCCGAGACGGGCGAGCAGATCGCCCAGGGAATTGACGACGCCGAGCAGCGGATCCGTGCGGCGGTTCCCATCGCCCGGGTCATTTACCTTGAACCCGACATCGAACGGGTCCAGGCCCAGGCTTAGTCCCGACCGTCAGTCCCGTAGAGGCGACTAAAAAGAATGGCCCCGCATTTGCGGAGCCATTCTTTTTTGGGACAGATCGTTTCCCACCAGCCATTCTTCCCTTGGGTCAGGCAGCCAGCGCTTTCCTGCGTTCAAGTGCACCGCTGATGACGGCTACGACCAGTCCAAGGATGGCCAGGACTGCTCCCACCAGGGCCGGGGCTACGTAGCCCCAACCCCACGCGATGACTGTGCCGCCGAGGAAAGCGCCCAAGGCGTTGGCAATGTTCAGGGCTGAGTGGTTCAGCGAGGATGCCAGCGAGGCCGCCCCCGGTGCTGCGTCGAGAAGCCTGGTCTGCAAAGCAGGAGTCAGCATGGAACCGATGCCGCCGACGACGAAAGCCATCACGAACGCGGACCACGCCCAATGGGCGGCAATGGCGTAGACCACCAAGGCGGCGGCAATCCCCGGCATGACCCAATAAATGGTGCCCATGACGGACTTGTCCGCCAGCCGCCCACCGATGATGTTGCCAACCACCATGCCGAGCCCATAGAGGGCAACAACGGCCGGAATGAGGTTCTCCGGGATGCCGGCCACAGACGTCATCGTGTGGGCGATGTAGGTGTAAACGGCGAAGAATCCTCCGAAGCCGATGATCCCGATGAGCAACGCCAGCCATACTTGGAGCCTTTTGAGCGCCCCAAGTTCCCGACGGATGCTGGCATCCGGATGCGCGGCTTCGAAGGGGACGAACTTCCACACCATGGCAACAGTAAGCAGGCCGATGGCGCCCACTATGACAAACAGGAGCCGCCACCCGAAGGTTTGTCCCACCCAGGTGGCCAGCGGAACACCAATGACATTGGAGACCGTGAGTCCGGCCATCACCATTGAAATGGCCCAGCCGCGTTTGGTTGGTGCAACGAGGCCGGCTGCGATGACAGCCGCCACCCCGAAGAAGGCCCCGTGGGGGAGCCCGGAGGCAAACCGCGACAACAGCATCAAGCCGTAGTCAGGGGCGATGAAAGACGTGAGATTCGCCAGTGCCAGGAACAACATGAGGCCCAAGGCCAGGTTCTTCCTGGGTAGTTTGGCCCCCAAGGCGGCAAAGACGGGTGCGCCGATCACGACACCCAAGGCATACGCCGAGATGAGGTTTCCCGCTTCGGGGGTGCTGATGCCGAGTCCCTCTTCGACTTCCTTCAGCAGGCCCATCATGGCGAACTCGGTGGTTCCGATGGCAAATCCGCCCATGGCCAGAGCCAGGATGGCCAGGCCAAGGTGGCGTCGGGATTTTTTGGCGACGACGGGCTGGGACGTGGTGATAGACATAGACCTGCTTCTGGGGGCGTCTTGCGAGCTGGGAAGAATGGAAGAAAATCCGATAACAAGTCTAGTTCGCCGCCGGGGTAGGGGTTTACTTATGTGACTACGCCCATGTGCGCGGTCCGTGGACCTGCCGGCCCCTGAATCGTGCAGCCTCTGAACCGTGCGGCCTCTTGTACGGTCGGGCCCTAGACTGTTGCGGTGACTGCATTGATAAACGTCGTGGGTGCCGCCGTCGTCGACTCTTTGGAGGCCCCCGGCCGTTTGCTGGTTGCCCGTCGCACCGCCCCGCCTCAATTTGCCGGCATGTGGGAGTTCCCGGGTGGCAAGGTTGAATCCGGTGAAGCCCCGGAAGCGGCCCTCCACCGCGAACTCACTGAAGAGTTGGGGATCCAGGTCAAGCTCGGCCGGGAGCTGGAATCGGGCAAGCCGGACGGGTGGACCCTCAATGAACGGGCGTCCATGCGAGTGTGGTTTGCCGAGGTGACCGCTGGGGACCCGCTACCACTTGAAGACCATGACCAGCTTCAGTGGGTTTCGCTTGCCGACCCTGAGGAAGCGCTCGGCCTGGCGTGGATACCTGCGGATCTTCCGATTGTCCGTGCGCTCCTGCAACGGGTCTCGATGCCCGCCGAAGGCGTCCGGCCGGTCTAGAACAGAGTCTGTTGGCCCGGAAGGGGAACGGCAATGCCCGCCGTTTGGGCGTCAGTGGCGGCAGATGAATGCCGGGCGTTCCGATGGCTGAATCCGGAGCTTCCCGTGAAGCCGTATTTCGCCTTGAAGTGAGTGATTCTGCCGGTCAACCATGTGCGGTATTCCTTGGAGGCGTACCAGCCGTTGCCGTAGAGGCGCCGGTACTTGCCCACTAATCCGGGGTGCTGGGCGGCAAGCCAGTCCATGTACCACTCGCGTGTGCCGGGTTTGAGGTAGAGGGCTCCTGCCGATACTCCTGTGGCGCCGGCCTGGGCCAGTCCGGCGAACAGGGAGTCCAAGGCTTCGTCGGAATCCGTGAGCCACGGCAGGATGGGCATCGCCATGACACCGCATCCCAAGCCGGCGTCGCGGAGCCGGGCAATAAGCTTCAAGCGGGCCCTGGGGGAGGGAGTGCCGGGCTCGATGAGTGCGGCGAGGTCCTCGTTGGTCATGGCCAGGGAAATGCCCAGATCCACGGGAACCTGGGTGGCAGCATGCTTGAGCAAGGGGATGTCCCGCGCCAAGAGTGTGCCTTTGGTCAAGATGGAGAACGGCGTGCCCGAATCCGCAAGGGCCCGGATGATCCCGGGCATCAGGGCGTAGCGGCCCTCCGCCCTCTGATACGGGTCCGTGTTGGTGCCCAGGGCAACCTGATGGTGTCCCCAGGACGGCTTGGCGAGTTCTTTGCGGAGCACCTCGGCAGCATTGATCTTGACGACAACCTGGGAGTCGAAGTCCCGGCCCGCATCGAATTCCAGATACGTGTGGCTTTTGCGTGCGAAGCAATAGACACAGGCATGGCTGCACCCGCGGTAGGGGTTGACCGTCCATTCGAACGGCATGTTCGAACCGGTGGGCACCTTGTTGAGCACTGACTTTGCGGTGACCTCATGAAAGGTGACCCCGGAGAATTCGGGTGTGGAGACGGAACGCACAAGCCCGGCCAAGGGCAGCAAGGCATCCATCGCCGGGGCAGGGCGTGGAACGATGCTGCCATCCGCATCCGGTGCCGGTTCACGCGTCGGTGAAAGTGCTTGTGCGTCCCATCTCATGAACTCCATTCGAATGTATGTTCGAACCAATGTCAAGGCCTCCGAATATTCGTATCCCACGGCCGGGCCCCTCGTTGCTAAGGTAGGCCCATGATTCTGCTCACGGGTTTCGAACCGTTCGGCCGGGATACGGTCAATCCCTCCTGGCTTGCCGTCCAGCTCGCCAGGGAGAGCCTCCAGGCAGAGGGGTTCGCCGTGGAGGCCATCGAGTTGCCCTGCGTTTTCGGAGAGTCACTGGAGGTCCTCCACCAGGCCATTTCGCGTCTCACTCCGGAGGTGGTGGTCTGCGTGGGCTTGGCCGGTGGCCGGGACCGGGTATCGCTGGAACGCGTCGCCATCAACTGCGATGATGCCCGGATCCCGGACAACAAGGGCCAGCGCCCCATTGATGAAGAAGTGATCCCCGGAGGACCTGCAGCATACTTCTCCAGCCTGCCGATCAAGGCCGCGCTCAGGAACCTGCAGATCGCGGGGATCAAAGGTGAAATCTCCCAGACAGCCGGTACCTACGTGTGCAACCACGTGTTTTACGGCTTGATGAATGCACTGGCGTCCCGGCCGGGCGTTCGGGGCGGTTTCGTTCACGTTCCCTATCTTCCGGAACAGGTCACGCCGGAAGGGGCAGCTCCATCAATGCCGCTGGAGCTGACGGCCGAGGGGATCGCCGTAGTTGTCCGCACTGCGCTCAACACCCCGGTGGATACCAAACTGCCCGCCGGGGCAATCCACTAGCGAGGGCCATCCACTAGATAAGTTCCCATTCCACCGTGACGCTGGCGGAGATGACAGATTCACCGGCCTCAACCGGCAGGGTCTCTGCGACGTAGGACGCCCGGACCATTCCACCCATGGGAACCGGGCCGCTGTGTACCGGTTGCTGGGAGATGGACACCACGGATCCCAGCCGGGCGGAGGCCAGCGCCGCGTACTGTTCGGCCCGGGCCAAGGCATCCTGCCAGGCGGCTTCCTGGGCTTGTGCCGTGGCGCGGGAGGGGTCGGCCAGTCCTTGCTCCAGGCCGTTGATGCGGATGTCATCGCCGCCGGCCGCGACGGCTGCAGCAATTGCTGCCGGTGCGTCCCCATGCGACCGGATACCGACGTGCAGTGTCGTGGACGCTACGTAAGCCGACACCTTCTGGCCTTGACCTTCAACCCACATCACATCGGCCCGCAGGTTCAGCCCGCTCGTCCGCAGGTCCCCGTCCCCGATACCCGCTGCGCGCAAGCTTGCCGCGACGGCGGCCGCTGACGTGCCGGCGTCGTCGTATGCTTTCGCCGCGGTTTCCCGTCGCGTCTCCACGCCCAAAGTCAGCGTCACCAGGTCCGGAGCAGCCGTTGCGCTCCCTGTACCCGTCACGGTGATGGTTCGCTCCATGGCTAAGCCTCGATTCGATCATGGGCAGGATGGTCCTGCCGGCGGTTGGTGGGTTCGATGTAGCCGCCTGCTTCCAGCCCGGCCTGGCGCTCGAACCAGTTACCCAGTCCCGGATTACCGGTCCGGACCATCGACCAGCAGGCCGCAGCCCCGTAAAGGACCAGGAACGGAAGCCCGAGGCAATACGCATACTGCGTGCTGTGCCGTTCCTCGTGGCCCAGCAGCACAGGGTTGGTTCCGGCAACACCGTACGGAGCCCGGTACACAACCACGTTGCCGACCGTAAAGGCCCCGGCAAGGGGGAGCCTCCACTGGTAACCGGACGCAATCAGCAGGCCGCGCGGCCCGCGCGACAACTTCGACCGTGACGTGACGGCCACCGCCAGTCCGAGCGGAGTGGACAGGTTCAGGACGTTGGCGATCTGCCGGAGGCGTTGCGCGGGAGTCATGAAGCCATGCTAGACCCGCGGCGTGTGGCAGGGCGCGGACGGCAGGGATACGCTGTTCGAGCACTCACTCGTGCAGGGGATGAATGGGGAAAGAAACATGAACGTAAAACGCGCCATAGGCGTGCTCGGTGTGCTGATTGCCGTCATGGTGGCCTTGACCGGATGCGTCAAGCTCAACATGTCAGTCAAGGTCAATAACGAGAAAAGCGTCGACTACGAGGTTGTATACGCGATCCAAAAGTCGGTTCTGGGGGACAAGTCCTTCGACGACTTCATGAAGTCCAATGGCGGCGGCAGCCAGGAGATGGACATTCCTGAGGGTGCCACCGTGGTGGACTACGAAGACGACAAGTACAAGGGCAAGCGGATCACGGCGGTGAACCTTGACCCGGCCAAGCTGGCCGAATCGTCCAGCTCCGAGAACCCTTTTGATCTGAAAAAGGATGGAGACTTCTACGTCATGTCCATGGGAAGTGTTACGGGAGCTGACAGCAGCGATCCCCAGGCATCCGCCATGGCAAAGTCGATGTTCGACGAAGCGTCCGTCAAGTTCACCTTCCCCGGGAAGATCGTTGAAGCCAACGGTGCAGTCGTTGATGGCAACACGGCAACATTCGACATGCTGTCCATCAAGGAGACGGCTGTTCAGGTAAAGGCCGAGGCCAATGCCGGCATCCCGGGGTGGATCATCTGGACCCTCGTTGCCCTGCTGGTGGTTGCTGCGGCGCTGGTGCTGCTGTTCGTGCTGTTACGCAGGAAGTCAGCCCGGCAGTCGCCGGCGCTCGCAGGTGCCCCAGTGTACGGCCAGGACGTGAACGGCCCGGGGCAGCCCGGTTACCCCGCACCGCAGTCACCATCGGGACAGCCCGGGTACCCTGCGCCGCAGCCTGGCCAGCCGGCCCAGTCGCCACAGCAGGACTGGGCCGGTCAGGGCTACACGCCCGGCGCGCAGTCCACGCCGCAGCACGGGAATGGTCACGACGACGGCCAGGTACCTCCGCCGCCGGCCGCACCACCGGCTTCGGGCGCCTAAGCGCCCGGCTGCGTACCGCCGTCGTGATGAAAGGCGGCGGCTGTTTCACATAGCGGGATGCGCTCGGGCGGGTTAAATCCCGCATGTGCGCTTCAACTAGACTGAGGGGTAGTGCCCGCCGTCCGCGGCGAGCACTACCCCTTTGTTTTGCAGGCCTGCATTGCCGGCCGCTCCCAACTCATAGCTAAGAACAGTAGATGACTGACACTTTGCCAGGCGCCGCCATCCCGAATCCGCTGGATGAAGCCGCCATCAACGCCGCCGTCGAGGACGCCATCGCCGCAATTGCGGCCGCGTCTTCCCTTGATGAACTCAAGGCTGTCCGCCTCGCCCACACCGGCGAGAAGTCGCCCCTGAGTCTTGCCAACCGCGAAATCGGTGGCTTGGCCAAGGAACACAAGGCAGCTGCGGGCAAGCTCATGGGCTCCTCGCGTGGCCGGGTCAATCAAGCGCTCGCGGCAAGGACCCAGGTTCTGGAGGCTGAGAATGATGCCCGCATCCTGATCGAGGAAACGGTCGATGTTACAGCGGCCCCGCGCCGTCGCCGCGCCGGTGCCCGCCACCCGCTGTCCACCTTGCAGGACAGGGTGTCGGACATCTTCGTTGGCATGGGTTGGGAGATCGCCGAAGGACCCGAGGTGGAGTCCGAGTGGTTCAACTTCGATGCCCTGAACTTCAAGCCGGACCACCCGGCACGCGAAATGCAGGACACGTTCTTCGTGGAGCCTCCCGAGGCGCACCTGCTCATGCGCACGCACACTTCACCGGTACAGGTTCGTTCCATGCTGGAGCGCGAAGTGCCTATCTATGTCCTGTGCCCGGGCAAAGTGTTCCGGACCGACGAGCTCGACGCGACGCACACACCGGTGTTCCACCAGTTCGAGGGTCTCGCAATCGACAAGAACCTCAGCATGGCTGACCTGCGCGGCACGCTGGAGCATTTCGCACGCCAGATGTTCGGCGACGAAGCCTCCATCCGTCTGCGCCCAAACTACTTCCCGTTCACCGAGCCGTCGGCAGAACTCGACATCTGGCACCCGGGCGCCAAGGGCGGCCCACGCTGGATCGAGTGGGGCGGCTGCGGCATGGTCAACGCCAATGTCCTGCGGGCTGCCGGGATCGATCCGGACATCTATTCAGGTTTTGCTTTCGGTATGGGCATTGAGCGCACGCTCATGTTCCGCAACGAGGTCGGCGACATGCGCGACATGATCGAAGGCGATGTACGTTTCAGCGAGCACTTCGGGATGGAGATCTAACAGTGCGTATCCCACTTTCCTGGTTGCGTGAGTTCGCGCAGGTTCCGGCCGAAGCTACGGCCGAAGATGTCATGGCTGACCTGGTCAAGGTCGGCTTTGAAGAAGAAGATGTCCACCGTCCCACCGATGAGCTGAAGGGCCCTGTGGTTGTTGGGCAGGTGCTGAGCCTGGTCAAGGAACCGCAGACCAACGGCAAGACCATCAACTGGTGCCAGGTCCGGGTTGTCCCAGAGGGCCAGGAGCAGACCCTCACCGGCAAGGGCATCGACCCCTCCGGCGTGCAGGGCATCATTTGCGGCGCCCACAACTTTGTTGAGGGCGACAAGGTTGTTGTTACCTTGCCCGGAGCCGTACTGCCCGGAAACTTCCAGATCTCGGCCCGCAAGACCTATGGCCACCTGTCTGCCGGCATGATCGCATCCGTGCGAGAGCTGGGCATCGGCGATGACCACGATGGCATTTTGGTCCTCTCCCGCATCGGCCTCGACCCCGAGATCGGCACTGACGCCATGGAGCTGCTGGGTCTGTACGACCAGGCAGCCGAAATCAATGTCACTCCGGACCGCGGCTACGCATTCTCCATCCGTGGGGTTGCCCGCGAGTACGCCCACGCCACGGGAACTTCGTTCGTGGATCCGGCGTCCAAGGTCAACGCGCCTGCTTCCCTGCAGGGTGGCTACGGAGTCAAGCTCAACGACGATGCTCCCATTTACGGCAAGCCGGGCTGCGATCGTTTTGTTGCGCGCACGGTCCGGGGCGTGGATGCCTCCCGCCCCACCCCGCCGTGGATGTCCTCACGCCTCCGCCTGGCCGGCGTACGTTCCATCTCGTTGCCCGTGGATATTTCCAACTACGTCATGTTGGAGCTTGGCCAGCCGAACCACTGCTACGACCTCGACAAGCTTTCGGGCGACATCGTTGTCCGCCGCGCGGTCGCGGGGGAGAAGATCACCACGCTCGATGACAAGGAGCGCACACTCGACGCCGAGGACCTGCTGATCACGGATGATTCGGGTGCGATCGGCATCGCAGGCGTGATGGGTGGCGCCTACACCGAGGTTTCCGATTCCACCACGAATATCCTTGTGGAAGCCGCGCACTTCGACGAAGTATCCATTGCCCGCTCACGCCGCCGCCACAAGCTGCCGTCCGAGGCGTCCAAGCGCTTCGAACGCGGTGTGGACTGGCATGTCGCCAACGTCGCCGCCCAGCGCGTGGTGGACCTCCTGGTGGAACTCGCCGGAGGTACCGCGGACGAGACCGGTACCGACGTCGGAACGGCGCCTGACGCCGTCGTGATTGAGCTGCCTGCCGGTTATGCTTCCGCGCGTATCGGCATCGACTTCACCGAAGATCAGATCACCACCTCCCTTGAGGACCTGGGGGCCGTGGTGGAGAAGACCTCCTCCGGTTACCGCGTGACTGCACCAAGCTGGCGCAACGACCTCGAAACCAAGGACGACCTCTCCGAGGAAATCGCCCGTCTTGTGGGCTACGACAACATCCCGGCTACCTTGCCGGTGGCTCCTCCGGGACGCGGATTGAGCCGCACGCAGCAGCAGAAGCGCCGCGTCGTGCAGGCCCTGGCCGATGCCGGGCTGACCGAGGTGCTGTCCTACCCCTTCGTCACGAAGGCAGCCAACGACACCTTCGGAGTGGCGGAGGAAGGCGCTGCCCGTCCGGCGTTGAAGCTCGCCAACCCGATCAGCGAGGAACAGGGGTATCTCCGGACGTCCATCCTGCCGGGCCTGATTGAGGTGGCACGCCGCAACCACTCGCGCGGTTTCCGCGATCTTGCACTCTACGAGGCCGGCTCGGTCTTCCTGCCGGGTGACAAGCTCGGAACGGAGTCCATCCCGCCGTTGGGTGTCAAGCCCTCCGATGAGGTGCTGGATGCACTGTACGACGGCGTCCCTGACCAGCCGCTGCACATCGCCGCGGTCCTGACCGGTCACGATTCTCCGGCTGCCGCCACACACAAGCCGCGTGCCTGGGACTGGGCCGACGCCCTGGACGTGGCCCGGCTGACAGCAGACGTTTTGGGCGTTGAACTGGTTGTCAGCCAAGGCAGCCACCAGGCATTTCATCCCGGGCGCGCGGCGCAGCTCGCACTGCGCAACGGCGACGTGGTTGGATACGCAGGGGAACTCCATCCCAAGCTCCTTGCTGCGCACGACATGCCTGCGCGTTCAGTAGCGGTTGAGGTGGATGTCGATGCCTTGTTCGAAGCTGCCGCCGACGTGATTGTCGCCAAGCACATCTCCGGGTTCCCGGTGGCGACGCAGGACGTTGCCCTGGTAGTTCCCCTGGACGTTCCGGCCGATCAGGTCCTGTCCGCACTCCGTGAGGGTGCAGGTGAGCTCCTTGAGGACGTCTCGTTGTTCGACGTCTACGTGGGCCCGGGCATCGATGACGGTAAGAAGTCGCTCGCCTTCGGCCTGCGGTTCCGCGCAAACGACCGCACGCTGACGGCGGATGAGGCTTCGGAGGCCCGCGCTGCTGCCGTGGCCGTAGCCGCCGACCGCTTTGGAGCTGTCCAGCGCTAGCTCGAATCAAGAAAACCCCGGGGCTGCTGTCCCGGGGTTTTCTTTTTAACGAGATTCAACTCCCAACATCTTGACAGGCTGTTCACATGTGTATGACAGTTTTGTCATACACATGTGAAGCATGTGTATCACATCCCTCGAACGGTTCCACGGGAGCCGTCCTTTGAAAGGTACCCATGAAGAAGCAGAACATTGCTGTGCTTGTCGGGGCTGCAGTTGTGGCTTTGACGTCCTCGCTTGGTGGAGCTGCGGTAGCGTCAGAGCCGACGCCGCAGGCCGCCATTTCCGGGGTGCAGCCTGTGTCGCACACGGTGGACAAGACGCAGACGTCAGGGTCCGCGGCATCTCCGCTGGCCGACAAGTACACTCTGGCGATGCCCTCCAAGGGTGGCGGCGCTTCCACGGACTCAGTCATCGGCGCTGATGGCAGGGTAAGGATCACGAACACCACGGCCGCGCCCAACCGCTCGATCGTGCAGATCGAATTCAACGGAGGCTACATCTGCTCCGGCGCCCTCATTTCGGATGACACCGTGCTGACCGCGGGCCACTGCGTGCACGAAGGTGGCACGGGTTCCACAGCGGATTACTCCTGGGGTGTGAAAGTGGCTCCCGGCCGGAACGGATCAACTGATCCTTACGGTACCTGTGGAGCTACCCAGCTCCTGACGGATCAGCGCTGGATTGATTCGGCCAACACCAATGCCGACTGGGGAGTCATCAAGCTCGACTGCACCATCGGCAACACCACCGGCTGGCTGAACTACACCGGAACGACCACCAGCCTGAACGGAACCACCGCGACGGTCCGGGGCTATCCCGGTGACAAGGCCTTCGGCACCATGTGGTCCATGACCGGTTCCATTGACAGCACCCAGGCCGAGAAGGTCTTTTACAAGATGGACACCTACGGCGGCCAGAGTGGCGCGCCCGTCTACAACAGCTCCAACACCATCGTGGCCATCCACACTAACGGAGGCAGCTCGAACTCAGGCACGCGCATCACGCCCACCCTGGCGAGCTACCTGAACTCGGTGAAGTAGCGCCGGTGGGTTAACTCAGCAACAGTGTTCCCCGCAGCAATCCTGGCTGCGGGGAACACTGTTGTTTGCCCGGTAAACATCACCACCACGCTACAGTTTGCTGGGGACAAAGCCGCGAAAGGGGGGGAGTGATGGACGAGCCTGTACTTGAGTTGCGCAGGCTGGACGAAGTTCCAGCTGCCGAGCGCTTCACACGACTCGGCAAACCCGCCCAGCAACGTGCGCTCCATTTAGCCAACCCCAAGGACCGTGAAGAATTCGTCGCTGGCCGGCTGGCCCTGCTGAATTTTGCCGCCTCGCTTCTCGACGTCGATCCCGTACACCTCGGGCCTGATTATCATTGCCCGCAGTGCGGTCCCGGCCAGGATCACGGCCGCCCCGGCTTCCTTCTCGACGGCGGTCCGGCGCCTCTGCTGCTGAGCGCATCCCGGGCGTCGGGCTGGGTGCTGCTGGCCGGCGTCGTGCATCCAACAGATGGCTCCCGGCTGGGAGTGGATCTGGAAGCGATAGAGGGGGTTGGCTTCGACGGATTCGATGACGTGGCCCTGACCGAAAGCGAGAAGCGTTTCCTGGCGTCCTTCCCGGAACAGGACCAAGCCACGCTGCGGGCCCGACTCTGGGCGCGCAAAGAGGCATGGTTGAAGGTGACAGGCGAGGGCCTGAGGCATAACCCTGCGGAACTGGATGTGCTGAGCCTGCCCGGTCTGCACGACATCACCCACATGCAACTACCTGACGGACTGGTGGCCGCCCTGGCCCGGGGTTAGCGTGCTGCAGGCAGCGGCGGAAGCGCGGCTTCGTAAAGCCAGGGCCGGAGAATTCCAGCAGCATCGATCCCCGGAATGAAGGCGTCTGCAGCTGCGATGAACGATTCCGTGGATACTGACCCGTGCCGGTTCGCGGCGGTCCACTCCTGCAGGAAGCCAAAGAACGCTTCATCCCCGGCAGCCATCCGCAGAGCGTGGACGGCCAGCGCCCCGCGCTTGTAGACACGGTCATCGAACATCAGCTCCGGGCCGGGGTCGCCCACCAGCAGGTCCTGGGGCCCGGCATCGAGCCTCTTCCATGCAGCCGATGCCCGCGCCGCAACAGTCATGGTGCCGGATTCCTCGGACCACAACCATTCGGCGTAGCAGGCAAATCCCTCATGAAGCCAAATGTCCTTCCAGTTGCTGACCGTCAGCGAATTCCCAAACCATTGGTGGGAGAGCTCGTGGGCGATCAGCCGCTGGGAATCCCAGGCATCCTTCATGTGGTTTCGGCCGAAAATGGAGACCGTCTGGGCTTCCAAAGGAATTTCCAGCTCGTCTTCAGTGACCACCGAGGTGTAGTCCGCGAACGGGTACGGGCCGAAGCAGTCCTCGAATGTCCGCATCATGTCCGGTTGGCGACGCAGGCCCTGAAGGGCGTCCCCGGTCATTTCAGGAGTCACGGCAACGTACTGGGGGACCCGGTGGTGTGCGCCGTCCAACTGCAGCGGGACTTTGGCGTAACGGCCTATTTGAACGGTGGCCAGGTAGGTCGCCATCGGCTCAACCTGCTCGTAGACCCACGTTTCCCGGCTGGATTTGCGGGAATGGGACACGAGCCTGCCGTTGCACACCGGGCGGTAGTTCTCGTCAGTGGTCACGGAAATCAGGAAGCTGGACTTGTATCGGGGGTGGTCATTGCAGGGGAACCATGAGGCCGCGCCGTTGGGCTGGCCGGCCACCAGTACGCCGTCGTTCAGTTCTTCCCAACCCACGTCGCCCCACAACCCGCGCCGTGGTTGCGGATTGCCGTCATAGCGGATCTCCAGGGAAAACTGCTGCCCGGTTTTGAGGGCCGAGGCCGGATTGAGGACCAGGTGCTCGGCACGGTGGCTGAATTTCTGCACCTTCTTGCCGTCCATATGCACCTTCGACGCCCGCAAGCCCACCAGGTCCAGGACAACCTGTGTGCTTGCTTCCAAAGCTGTGCACTTCAGGACCGCTCTGCCCATCAGCTTGTTGCTGCCCAGCCTGACATCGAGCTCCAGCTCGTATCGGTCCACCCGGTAGCGCGTGCTTCCGTGGTCCAGGGTGTAGGGGTCGGGACTGGGGGTGCTGATGGGTGCGGTCATTAGCTCCCAATCTACTTGAGACGGGGAGCTTGTGCTGACGGACCCACCCACGGGCTCACCGGGTTACCCATCCAGTACGTCCCTGCGGGGACGGTTTCGCCGCGCATGACCAACGACGCCGGACCAACAGTCCCGCCGTCACCGATACTGGCCGCGGGGAGGATGACGCCGTGCGGCCCCATCGTAGCCCCGTTGCCCAGTGTCACGGTGTCCAGGCTCATGACGCGATCATGGAACAGGTGAGTTTGGACGACGCAACCCCGGTTGACGGTGGAGTTCTCGCCCAAGGTTACGAGGTCGGCTTCGGGCAGCCAATAGCTTTCGCACCACGTGCCGCGGCCAATCTTTGCGCCGAGGCCGCGGAGCCACCACACCAGGGCCGGAGTGCCCGCCGCCGACCTGGCAAACCACGGCGCGCTGACCATTTCGATGAAGGTGTCCACCACCTCGTTGCGCCAAATGAACGAACTCCACAGGGGGTGTTCGCCGGCCCGGATGGTTCCCACCAGAACCCATTTGGCAACAATGGAGCTGAGCGCTGCCACCGCTCCAGCGGCCAGCATCACGATGCCGCACAGCAGGGCAGCAATCCAGTAGCCCCATCCGCGCGCGATCCAGTCCAGGAACACCATGACGGCCACGGCGATGGAAACAGTGAGGATGACGGGCACCAGCCGGCACAGTTCCCACAACGCCCGTGCCAGCTTGAGTTTGAACGGCGGCTTGAAGGTGCGGCTCTGGTCAGCGTCGACGGCGGTGCGGCGCAACCTCACAGGCGGGCTGCCCAGCCACGATGTTCCGGATTTGGCTTTGGCCGGGGTGGCTGACAATACCGCGACGAGGGAATTCTTGGGCACATTGCGTCCGGCAGCGGTCATGCCCGAGTTGCCGAGGAAGGAGCGTTTCCCGATCTTGGCCGGGGCAATCTTCATCCAGCCGCCACCGAGTTCGTAGGAAGCCACCATGGTGTCGTCGGCGAGGAACGCGCCGTCGCCTATGGTGGTCATCCTGGGGACCAGCAGCACCGTCGAGGCTTCCACGTTCTTGCCCACTTTGGCTCCCAGCAAGCGCAACCAGACAGGTGTGAACAGGCTGGCGTAGATGGGGAAGAGAAGGTCCCGTGCCATGTCCAGGAGGCGTTCAGTTGCCCACACCTGCCAGCCGATGCGGCTGCGGACGCGGTAATGCCCCTCTTTGAGTCCCACGCCCAGGAGCCTGGCCATCAAAAGAATCAGAAGGAGGTTACCGAGGAACCACACCAGCGCTGCCAACGGTGCGGACAGGGCGATCCCGGGGAGCGCGGTTTCCAAGGAATCGTGTCCTTGGATGAAGGCGAGGATGACCATGGCACCGGCGAAGGCAGAGATGTAGGGGATCAGGGCGAGCAGGGCCGACGCGCCAGCAAAAGCAAGGAGCCACAGCCGGTCGACCGCCGAACGACGGATCATCGCTTCGGGCCAATCGTGTTTGGCCTTGCCGCGCCGTTCCGCCGGTGAGCCCGCCACCAGGTGGCCGGCCTTGACCTTGCCGAAAACTGCGGAGCCAGGCTCTACGTGGGCCCCGGCGCCGATGCTGGCTCCAGGCATGAGCGTGCTGCGGGAACCCACAACGGCGCCCGCTCCAACATGGACCTGGCCAATGTGGACCGAATCGCCATCCACCCACCAGCCGGACAGGTCCACCTCGGGCTCAATATTGACTCCGCTGCCCAGTGACAGGAGGCCAGTGACGGGCGGAAGCGAGTGAAGGTGCACGTCCCGGCCGATTTTGGCCCCGAGGGCACGCGCATAGTAGGGAACGAATGGGGCGCTGGCCAGCCCGATGGCGCCGGACAGGTCCTGGATCTGTTCGGCCAGCCACAGCCGCAAGTGGGTCTTGCCGGACCTGGGGTAGGTACCGGGCTCGACCCTTCCCAGCAGCAATCGTGCCGCCACCACGGAGATGGCCATGCGTCCCAGTGGGCTGACGAAGATCAGCCAGGACAAGCCGATCCACCACCAGGAAACGACCGGAGCGGCAGAAAAACCGGCGAAGTCAGCCAGCAACTTGTTGGCAGCCATGAGATAGGTCAGCCAACGCATTCCCACCAGGATGTGCAACGGAACGCCCATCAGGACTTGGAAGATCTGCGACTTCAAGGCGGTGGGGCGGACGGTTCGCTCGGCAGCGGGACCCGGGGCGCCGCCGTCGGGAAGTGACTGGCGGGCGGCGTCGATCAGTGCGCCGACGCGCGGTGTCGCGTAAATATCGGCGACGGTAATGGTGGGGTACCTGACGCGAAGGGCGGAGACGAGCTGGGCCGCTGCCAGGGACCCGCCACCGTAGGCGAAGAAATCGGCGTCGAGCGAACTCACGGGACTGCCGAGGACCGCTTCCCATTGCTCCACCACCCAGCGGGCGTCATCGGGCAGGTTCAAGGGGGCGTTGCTCGCCTCCGTAGCGCCGGCGCCGGCCAGGGGCCAGGGGAGCGCATGGCGATCCACCTTGCCGCTGGTCTTGGTGGGCAACGAATCCACCACGGTCAGCAAGGGGATCAACGCAGCCGGAAGGCTTTCGCCAAGCAACCTGCGGGCTTCGTCCATGCTCAGCTCGTAACCGTCAACGGGAGCCAGATAGCCCACCAGTATCTGGTTGCCGGCCGCTGTCGTCTGCACGGCAGCAGCCGCACCGGCGACGCCGGGCAAGGACTGCAGCGCTGCATCGACCTCGCCCAGTTCAATCCTGCGGCCGCCGAGTTTGACCTGTTCATCGGCCCGGCCCATGAAGATCAGGCCCTCGGCTTCGAACCGCACCAAGTCACCCGAGCGGTAGGCCCGGTCCCAGCCCAGCGTGGGCATGGGTGCGTACTTCTCGGCGTCCTTGGCGGGATCGAGGTAGCGCGCAAGGCCGACGCCGCCGATGATGAGTTCGCCGATGTCACCTTCGGCGACCGGAACGCCACTGGAATCGACGACGGCGAGGTCCCACCCGTCCAGCGGAAGCCCGATCCGCACGGGGCCGGGTCCGCCCAAGGGAGCGGCGCACGCAACGACGGTGGCTTCCGTGGGGCCGTAGGTGTTCCAGACTTCGCGACCGTCCACAGCGAGCCGCTCGGCGAGCTCCGGAGGGCAGGCTTCGCCACCGAAAACGAGAAGACGGACGTTTTCCAGTGCCTCGGCCGGCCACAGGGCGGCGAGCGTCGGCACTGTGGACACCACGGTGATGCCGTGGTTGATCAGCCAGGGACCGAGGTCCATTCCGGTGCGAACCAGAGCGCGGGGCGCAGGCACCAGACACGCTCCATGGCGCCAGGCCAGCCACATCTCTTCGCACGAGGCGTCGAAGGCCACCGAGAGGCCGGCAAGCACCCGGTCCTGGGGGCCGATGGGTTCGGCCTGGAGGAAGAGCCTGGCTTCGGCGTCCACGAAGGCGGCGGACGAACGGTGCTTGACGGCCACACCCTTGGGAGTGCCGGTGGATCCCGAAGTGAAGATAATCCAGGAATCATCGTCCAGCCCAGGTCTTGCCGGATTGGAGAGAGGTGCGCGCGAAGCACCGGAAAGCCGGACGTCCAGCCCCGCACCGATGACTGCCGTCACTTTGGCCTCCCCGAACACCAAGCGTGCCCGTTCCTCGGGATCGTCGGCGTCGACGGGCACGTAGGCGGCCCCGGCCATCAGGATGCCGAGGATAGCCACGTAGAGCTCATTGGTTCCGGACGGCATGCGGACACCGATTTTCGCACCAGGGCCCAGACCCGCTGCGTTCAGGGTCCGCGCAAAAGAGCTGACGGCGGCGAGAAGTTCGGTGTAGCTAAGTGACTTGTGGCCGTCGTCCAGCGCTGAGGACTCCGGAAAGGAAGCCGCGGTGGCCTCCAGGATGTCCACGAGGGTACGTTCGGCAGGTGCTGCGGTGCCGCCCGGCAGCTGGGGGCGGTACGTGGTCAGGGCAGGCGTCTGCCCGGCCCCCACGGAATGTTCTGTGCTCACGGGGTCAGCTTTTCGCAGGAAGGTGAACAAAAGATGTCGGTGGCTTCTTGCCCGTCACAGTCCGTTGCTGCGATGTTCGCCGGAACGTCACCGGGAGTTTGGGGCCGGGCGCTGCCCCTACGGGACAAGCCGGTCGTCACAGGACAAGCCGGCCGTCACGGGACCAGCAGGACCTTGCCGGTGGTCCGGCGTCCCTCCAGGTCCCTGTGGGCCTGGGCCGCTTCGGCCAGGGGGTACGTGGCGCCGACCCTGACAGCAAGAGTGCCGTTGGCTGCGGCGTCGAAAATTTCGGCCGAGCGCCACCGGCGTTCCTGGGCATTCTGTACAAAGTGCGCCATGGTGGGCCTGGTGAGTGTCAACGAGCCTGCCGCGTTCAACCGCTGTGGATCAAACGGCGGCACCGGTCCCGAGGCTGCGCCGAACAGCACCATGGCCCCCCGGATCCGCAGGCTTCTCAGAGAGTCATCGAAGGTGTCCTTGCCAACGCCGTCGTAGACGACGTTGACGCCCTCGCCGTCGGTGAGTTCACGGACCTTGTCGGCGAAGCCCTCATAGCGCAGGACGTCATCAGCCCCGGCGAGAGTGGACAGATGGGCCTTCTCGTCGGAGGACACGGTGGTGATGACCCGGGCCCCGCGGGCCTTCAGCAGTTGGGTCAACAGCAGGCCTACTCCGCCGGCTCCGGCGTGCAGAAGCACCGTGTGGCCGGGCTCAACCCGGAAAGAGGAGTTCATCAGGTAGTGGGCCGTTATTCCCTGCAGCGGCAGGGCGGCGGCGGTGTGGTCATCGACGCCGGCAGGAACCGGGAGCGCCCTGGCGGCGTCCACCAGGGCGTACTCCGCGTAGGTCCTGGTTCCTTCGGCCGTGGCAATGCGGTCGCCGATGGCAAACTCTTCAACGCCCTCGCCTACCGCCTCCACGACGCCTGCTGCTTCAGCGCCGGGGGTGAAGGGGTAGTCCACCTTGTAGGTGCCATTGCGCTGGTAGGTCTCGATGAAGTTGACCCCGGCAGCTGCGACTTTGATCAGCAGCTGCCCGGGGCCCGGTGCCGGTACTTCGACGGAAGCGAACTCGAGGACCTCCGGTCCTCCGGGCTGCTGTGCAACGATTGCGTGCGTCATGGTGGCTCCTTACTCCGGGGCGGACCTTCCGGTGCCCGGTTCCAGAACCCATCCTAGGGAGGTTGGGGCCTCCCGTGTCGAACGCCTAGAAGCGTCCGTGCGTCGATGCCACGGGGCAATCGAATCCGCGGCCCGCTGCCAGGCCGACTTCGTTCAGGTACCGGACCACGATGCCGTAGGACTGCATCAGCGTGGTTTCGGTGTAGGAGATCGAATGCTTGGCGCAGAATTCGCGGACGATCTTTGTGGCCTTGTACAAGTGGGGGCGGGCCATGTCCGGGAACAAGTGGTGCTCCACCTGCCGGTTGAGTCCGCCCAGGAGGAAGTCCATGAAGATGCCGCCGGAGATGTTGCGCGAGGTCAGGATCTGACGGTTGAGGAAGTCCACGCGGCTGTCCTTGGGGAGGACGGGCATGCCCTTGTGGTTCGGCGCAAACGAAGCTCCCATGTAGAAGCCGTAGACCATGATCTGGACACCGAGGAAGGCAAAAGCCATCCCGATGGGCAGGAAGGTGAAAGCCAGTACGGGAAGGGCCGTGAGCCTTGCCAGCAGGATGGGTGCCTCTACCCAGCGGTGACGTACGTTCTGCTTGCCGAGCACGAAACGAAGCGAGTCGAACTGAAGGCTCAGGCCAAGCAACGTCAGGAGGGGGAAGAAGAACCACCCCTGCTTCTTGGTGAGGAACGCCAGGCGGCCCTTGCGTTCTGCCGCTGCATCCTCGTAGAAGACCAAGGCGTTGTTCCGGATGTCGGGGTCCTTGGAAATGACGTTGGGGTGGTTGTGGTGGGCGCCGTGTTTCTGTTCCCACCAGGAGTAGCTGATGCCGGCAATGCCTGTGGCCAGGAGGCGGGCTGACCAATCGTTGGCGCGGCGTGAAGCGAAGATCTGCTTATGTCCGGCCTCATGGGCCAGGAAGCTGAGCTGCGTGCAGAGAATACCGACTGCGGCGGCGATGAGGAGTTGGTACCAGGACTCGCCCAAGAGGGCGAAGCCGAGCCAAGTGCCGGCCATGAGCAGTATCAGGGCTACGAAAACCCAGATATAGAAGCCGCTGCGGCGCTCAAGGAGCCCTGCGGACTTGACGGTCTTGAGGAGCTCTGAGTAGCTCTGAACGACGGGATTTGGCTGAATTGCGCGTGCTTTGGGGCGCTCAGCGGTGGACGTGGGTGCCATATATGTGCCCCGTATCGCTAACGGGCAACGCTGCAGCCGACGTTCGGACTGCACGGTCTGGATCACCCTCCACTAAGCATACGCGCAATGTCCTAACAAATGTGACAGCTCACATTGGGCATGCATAAATATCGGACAGCATGAATATTCTTGCTGTATAGTGGAGTTATGACTATTTCTGTTGCCGTCTCCGGTGCCAGCGGCTACGCCGGGGGAGAAGTGCTGCGCTTGCTTGCGGGCCACCCGAACGTCACCATCGGTGCCATTACCGCACACAGCAACGCCGGTTCCAGACTAGGGGAGTTGCAGCCACATCTCCACGGTTTGGCCAGCCGGATACTGGAAGACACCACGGTGGAGAACCTCTCCGGCCACGACGTTGTGTTCCTGGCCCTGCCGCACGGCACCTCTGCCGGGATCGCGGCACAGTTGCCGGAAGGCACTGTAGTCATCGACGCCGGTGCGGACCACCGCTTGCAGGACGCCTCAGCGTGGGAGAAGTTTTACGGCTCCGAACATGCGGGCACCTGGCCGTACGGCCTGCCCGAACTGCCGGGCCAGCGCGAGGTTCTCAAGGGCGCAACCCGGATCGCCGTGCCTGGCTGCTATCCGACGTCGGCCCTGCTGGCCTTGACGCCAGGGTTCGCCAACAATCTCCTCCAGCCGGACGACGTCGTGATTGTTTCCGCCTCAGGCACCTCAGGTGCCGGCAAAGCGGCCAAGGTCAACCTGATCGGCTCGGAGGTCATGGGTTCCATGAGCCCCTACGGCGTGGGTGGCGGTCATCGCCACACGCCTGAGATCGAACAGGGACTGTCCAATGCGGCAGGGGAATCCGTGACAGTGTCGTTCACCCCTACGCTCGCTCCGATGAGCCGCGGCATCCTCACCACTGCTACAGCGAAAGTGCGGCTGCAGGATGGTCGCAGTGTCACTGAAGCCGAGCTTCGCCAGGCGTGGGCGGATGCCTACGACGACGAACCGTTCGTGCACCTGCTGCCCGAGGGCCAGTGGCCAACGACCAAGTCGGTGCAGGGTTCCAACCACGCCGTCATGCAGTTGGCGTTCGATCAGCACACCGGCCGTGTCATCGTCACCTGCGCCATCGACAACCTCACCAAGGGGACAGCCGGCGGAGCCGTGCAGTCCATGAACATTGCCCTCGGCCTGGACGAAACAGCCGGCCTGAACCTGCAGGGAGTTGCACCGTGACCATTACCGCACCCAAGGGATTCCGGGCCGCCGGCATCATAGCCGGCATCAAGGCCTCAGGCAAGCCGGATCTGGCACTCGTCGTCAACGATGGTCCGTCCAAGGCGGCCGCCGCGGTTTTCACCTCCAACCGGGTGGCAGCTGCCCCTGTTCACTGGTCCCGCCAAGTTGTCAGCGATGGCCGCGTGGATGCCGTAGTGCTGAACTCCGGCGGCGCCAACGCCTGCACCGGTCCGCAGGGCTTCCAGAACACCCACGCAACCGCTGAGAAAGTGGCGGCGGTGCTGGGAATCTCAGCTTCCGACGTCGTGGTGTGCTCCACCGGGCTGATCGGCGAGCAGCTGCCCATGGACAAGATCATCCCGGGTGTCGAAGCCGCCGCCAAGGAGCTCTCCGAGGACGGTGGCGCAGCCGCGGCAACCGCCATCATGACCACGGACAGCGTCTCCAAGGAAGCTGTCTTCGCGGGTAAGGATGCAGAAGGCAAGCCGTTCACCGTCGGCGGTATCGCCAAGGGTGCGGGGATGCTGGCTCCAGGCCTGGCCACCATGCTGGTGGTCCTTACCACCGACGCTGAAGTACCGGCGAACGAGCTCGACGTAGTGCTCCGGGACGCCACGCGCGTCACGTTCGACCGTGCAGACTCGGATGGCTGCATGTCCACGAACGACACCGTGGTGCTGCTCGCTTCAGGTGCTTCCGAGGCCCTGCCGTCGGCAGAGCAACTCAGCGAAGCGGTAACCGCCGTCTGCGCTGAGCTTGCCCGCAAGCTGATCGGCGACGCCGAAGGTGCCAGCCACGACATCGCCATCCGCACCTTCAATGCCGCCAGCGAACGTGACGCTGAAACCGTCAGCCGCTCCGTGGCCCGCTCCAACCTCTTCAAAGCGGCAATCTTCGGCAAAGACCCCAACTGGGGCCGCGTGCTGTCCGCCGTAGGAACCACCGACGCTGTGTTCGAAGCGGACCAGCTCAACGTCGCCATGAACGGCATCCAGATCTGCCGCAACGGTGCGATCGGTGATGACCGGAACCTGGTGGACCTCGAACCGCGCGAAGTGCTCGTGGAAATTGATCTCCAGGCCGGCGACGCCGAAGCGACTATTTGGACCAACGACCTCACGCACGACTACGTGCACGAGAACAGCGCCTACTCGAGCTGAGCGGAATGACGATGACTGCGCACACCCGCGAGAAGACTGCACCGGGCTACGTCTCGGCCGAATCAGCACAGGACAAGGCTGGCACGCTGATCGAGGCACTGCCTTGGATCCAGCGTTTCGCCGGCACCACCATGGTGATCAAGTACGGCGGAAACGCCATGGTCAACGATGACCTTCGGCGTGCCTTCGCCGAGGACATCGTGTTCCTCCACCACGTAGGTATCCACCCGGTGGTGGTCCACGGCGGAGGTCCCCAGATCAACTCCATGCTGGGCCGGCTCGGCATCGAGTCCGAGTTCAAAGGCGGCCTGCGCGTCACCACCCCCGAAGCCATGGACGTTGTCCGCATGGTCCTCACGGGCCAGGTAGGACGCGAACTCGTTGGCCTCATCAACTCCCACGGACCGTACGCGGTGGGCATGTCCGGCGAAGACGGTGGCCTGCTGCGCGCCGTCCGGACCGGCACCGTGGTGGACGGCGAGGAAGTAGACCTCGGCCTGGTGGGCGAAGTCGTCGGCGTGGACCCCGCTGGTATCACGGACATCCTCGACGCCGGCCGCATCCCCGTGATTTCTACGGTCGCCCCCGAGATCACTGAGGAAGGCAACGGTTTCCAGACCACAGGCCAGGTCCTCAACGTCAACGCGGACACCGCCGCAGCCGCGGTAGCGTCAGCCTTGGGCGCCACCAAGCTGGTCATCCTCACCGACGTCGAAGGCCTCTACGCCAACTGGCCGGACAAGTCCTCGCTGATCTCCTCCCTGACGGCCTCCGAACTCCGTGAAATGCTGCCCCGCCTCGAGTCCGGAATGATCCCGAAGATGGCCGCGTGCCTGAAGGCCATCGACGAAGGCGTGGAACGCGCACACATCGTCGACGGCCGCCTGCCGCACTCGATGCTGCTGGAAACCTTCACGACGGCGGGCATCGGCACCCAAGTTGTCCCCGACGAGGAAGTGAACGCATGAGCGAAACTGTTGGCCTCAGCCCGACCGGCGATGGACCCCCCGCCCGCTTCGCGGTGCCCGACCACACCCGGGGGTCCATCGCCGGATCGGACGCCAAAGCTTCCGTCATTACTGGAGTGAGTAATGGCGCGGACTGGCTTGCCCGGTACTCGTCGTCGCTCATGGGTGTCTTCGGGACCCCCCAGCGGGTTCTTGTCCGTGGCGCCGGCTGCCTTGTGTGGGACGCCGACGGCAAGGAATACCTGGACCTCCTGGGCGGTATCGCCGTGAACGCGCTGGGCCACGCCCACCCGTTCGTCACCTCGGTGATTTCCAGCCAGTTGGCCACGCTGGGCCATGTCTCCAACTTCTTCACCAGCCCCACCCAGATTGCCCTTGCCGAGAAGCTGCTGTCCCTGAGCAAGGCACCGGCCGGGTCCAAGGTGTTCTTCGCGAACTCCGGCACGGAAGCGAACGAGGCGGCCTTCAAGCTCGCGCGGCGCAACAACGCCGACGGCAAGCGCACCAAGATTATTGCCCTTGCAGGCGCCTTCCACGGCCGCACCATGGGTGCTTTGGCGCTCACTGCCAAAGAGGCCTACCGTGCGCCCTTCGAGCCACTGCCCGGTGGCGTGGTCCACATCCCGTTCAACGACATCGACGCCTTGCGCGCCGCCGTCGACGATTCCACCGCGGCCGTATTCCTGGAACCGATCCAGGGCGAAGCAGGCGTCCGGCCCCTCAGTACCGAATACCTGCGGGCTGCCCGTGAGGCCACCAGTGCCGCGGGCGCGCTGCTGATCCTGGACGAAGTCCAAACAGGCATCGGCCGCACCGGCAAATGGTTGGCAAGCGAAGACGCGGGCATCGTGCCCGACGCCGTGACCCTCGCCAAGGGACTCGGTGGCGGCTTCCCCGTAGGAGCTCTGGTCACGTTCGGCAGTACGACGTCGGCCCTGCTCACGGCCGGGCAGCACGGCACCACTTTCGGCGGAAACCCCGTGGCCACCGCCGCCGCGCTTGCCACGCTTCACGCGATCGAAAGCCAGGGTGTCCTGCAGAATGTGCTCGCTGTTGGAGCGCACCTGCGCGACGGCCTCGCCGCACATGAGGCTGTGACCGAAGTCCGCGGAGAAGGCCTTCTCATCGGCTTTGACGTGGACGCCGACGTAGCACCGGCCATGGTGACAGCGGCCCTGGATGCCGGATTCATCATCAACAGCCCCGGCCCGCGGACCATCCGCCTGGCGCCCCCGCTGATCCTGACCATCGAACAGGCAGACCGGTTCCTGACCGCCCTGCCGGCATTGATCTCCACGGCCAAGGCCACGACTTCCAAGGACAACAAGTGAGCATTTCCACCCGTCACTTCCTCAAAGACACCGACCTGAGCCCGGCTGAGCAGGCCGAGGTTCTGGAACTCGCAGCCCGGATGAAGGCCGCGCCGTACAGCGTGCAGCCCTTCGCCGGGGAAGGCAACGGCCGGAAGACGGTCGCGGTGATCTTCGACAAGACGTCCACCCGGACACGCGTCTCCTTCGCCACGGGCATCGCCGACATGGGTGGCAACGCCTTGATCATCAATCCCGGTGAAGCGCAGATCGGTCACAAGGAATCCGTGGAGGACACCGCGAAGGTCCTGGAGCGCATGGTCTCCACTATTGTCTGGCGCACCGGAGCCCACTCGGGCCTGGTGGCCATGGCGGAAAACTCCAAGGTCCCCGTCATCAACGCCCTGTGCGACGACTACCACCCGTGCCAGCTCCTTGCCGACCTCCTGGCCGTCAAGGAACACAAGGGGGAGCTCGCAGGATTGACCATGGCCTACTTGGGCGATGCTGCGAACAACATGGCCAACTCCTACCTGCTGGCGGGAGTTACCGCGGGAATGCACGTCCGCATCTCCGGTCCCGAAGGTTACCTGCCGGCACCGGAAATCGTGGCGGCCGCGGAAGAGCGCGCCGCTGAAACCGGTGGTTCCGTCCTGATCACCAGCGATGCCGCCGAAGCCCTCAAAGGTGCAGATGTCGTGGCAACGGACACCTGGGTGTCCATGGGCCAGGAAGCGGAGAAGGAAGCTCGCCTGCAACTGTTCCGCGACTACTCCGTGGACGAGGCTGCCATGGCGCAGGCCGCGCCGGACGCCGTCGTCCTCCACTGCCTCCCGGCATACCGCGGTTACGAGATTTCGGCCGGCGTCATTGACGGACCGCAGTCCATCGTCTGGGATGAGGCAGAGAACCGGCTCCACGCCCAGAAGGCCCTCATGGCCTGGCTGATGCACCGCTCCGGGCTTGCGTTCGTTGAGGGCCTTTCTCCCGTCGAAGGCACTGGGGAGAGCACGTTCTAGTGTCCGCCAACCCGTCCGTGCCGGGCGCAAGCCCGGCCACCAAGACCGCCCGGCAGGCCCGCATCACTGCGATCCTGACGGGTGAGTCCGTGCGCTCCCAAGCAGAGCTTGCAGCCCTGCTCGCGGACGACGGCGTGCAGGTCACCCAGGCCACACTGTCCCGCGACCTCGTGGAACTGGGCGCGGTGCGCGTCCGCGGCAAGGATGGAGCATTGGTCTACGCCGTGCCGGGGGAGGGCGGCGACCGCAACGCCAAGAGCGGGGTCACCCAGGAAATTCTCGACGCGCGGCTGACCCGGCTCTGCGGCGAACTCCTGGTAACCGCCGAGGCATCGGGCAACATCGTGGTGCTCCGCACCCCGCCGGGGGCAGCGAACTTCCTGGCACTGGCCGTTGACCACTCCGTGATGCCGTCGGTATTGGGTACGATCGCAGGCGACGATACTTTGCTGCTGGTCGCACGGGATCCCGATGGCGGGGCAGAGCTAGCGGCCAGATTCCTGCGGATGGCCGAGGAAGCCGGCCCCGGCAACTAACTGCTTTACACAGCACTGATTCACACAGCATTTGATTCGAATGAACCAAGCAACAACAAAGGAGCACTCTCGTGACTGAGCGCATTGTTCTGGCCTACTCCGGTGGCCTTGATACGTCCGTAGCCATCGGCTGGATCGGTGAAGCCACCGGTGCCGAGGTCATCGCCGTGGCCGTTGACGTCGGACAGGGTGGCGAGTCCCTGGAGACCATCCGCCAGCGCGCCCTCGGCTGCGGCGCCGTCGAGGCCTACGTCGCGGACGCCCGCGACGAGTTCGCCAACGAGTACGCCATGCCGACGCTGAAGGCCAACGCGCTCTACCAGGGACACTACCCGCTGGTTTCGGCGATCTCCCGTCCGGTCATCGTGAAGCACCTGGTGAAGGCTGCCCGCGAATTCGGCGCCACCACCGTTGCCCACGGCTGCACCGGCAAGGGCAACGACCAGGTCCGCTTCGAAGTCGGCATCCAGACCCTCGGCCCGGACCTGAAGTGCATCGCACCCGTCCGCGACCTCGCACTGACCCGCGACAAGGCCATCGCCTTCGCTGAGGAAAAGGGCCTGCCGATCGAGACCACCAAGAAGAACCCGTACTCGATCGACCAGAACGTCTGGGGACGCGCCGTCGAAACCGGTTACCTTGAGGACATCTGGAACGCTCCCACCAAGGACATCTACGACTACACCGCCACCCCGGAATTCCCGCCGGCACCGGACGAGGTCACCATTTCCTTCCAGGCCGGCGTGCCGGTAGCCATCGACGGCGTCAAGGTCACCCCGCTGCAGGCCATCCAGGAACTCAACCGCCGTGCGGGCGCGCAGGGCGTTGGCCGCATCGACGTCGTCGAGGACCGCCTTGTGGGCATCAAGTCCCGCGAAATCTACGAAGCCCCGGGTGCCATGGCGCTGATCACCGCGCACAAGCACCTCGAGGACATCACCATCGAGCGCGAGCAGGCCCGCTTCAAGGCCACCGTTGGCCAGCGCTGGGCAGAACTCGTGTACGACGGACAGTGGTTCTCCCCGCTCAAGCGCTCCTTGGACGCCTTCATCGAGGACACCCAGAAGTACGTCTCCGGTGACATCCGCATGGTCCTGCACGGCGGCCAGGCAGTCGTCAACGGACGTCGCTCCGAGACCTCGCTTTACGACTTCGACCTCGCCACCTACGACACCGGCGACACCTTCGACCAGTCCATGGCACGCGGCTTCATCGAGCTGTGGGGCATGTCCTCGAAGGTAGCCTCCGGCCGCGACCTCCGCGTCGCAGGCGAGTGACGCCGCAGCAGGGCCCCGGGACGCAGGGGTCCCCGGCGGCCGAGCGTAGCGAGGTAGGGGAGCGTTCAGGGACAAATGAAGGTGCACTGTGGGGCGGTCGGTTCGCCGGCGGCCCCGCGGATGCGCTGGCCGCACTGAGCAAGTCCACCCACTTTGATTGGCGGCTTGCCCGTTACGACATCGCCGGTTCCAAGGCCCACGCCCGCGTGCTGGCCAAGGCCGGACTGTTGGACGACGCCGAGCTCGAAGGCATGCTCGCAGCCCTCACGCAGTTGGACGAAGACGTCGCGAGCGGCGCCTATCTCCCGGCCGAGAGCGACGAGGACGTGCACGGGTCACTGGAACGCGGACTGATTGAGCGTGCCGGGACCCAGTTGGGCGGCAAGCTCCGCGCCGGCCGTTCACGCAACGACCAAGTGGCCACCCTTGGCCGCATGTTCCTGCGGGACCACGCCCGGATCATCGCCCAGGGCGTCCTTGCCACCATCGATGCCCTCGTTGAGCAGGCAAAGGCACACCATGGTGTCGCCATGCCTGGCCGTACCCACTTGCAGCATGCCCAGCCGGTTCTCCTGAGCCACCACCTCCTGGCCCATGCCTGGGCTTTGCTGCGCGATGTGCAGCGGCTCCAGGACTGGGACAAGCGCGCCGGTGTTTCGCCATATGGTTCCGGTGCCTTGGCTGGTTCGTCCCTTGGGCTGGATCCTGAAGCTGTTGCCGCGGACCTCGGTTTCTTCTCGGCCGTGCACAACTCGATCGACGGCACTGCTTCACGTGATGTCTTTGCCGAGTTCGCCTGGGTTTGCTCCATGATTGGCGTTGACCTGTCCCGGATTTCCGAGGAAGTCATTTTCTGGGCCACCAAGGAGTTCTCCTTCGTCACGCTGCATGACTCGTACTCCACGGGGTCCTCGATCATGCCGCAGAAGAAGAACCCGGATGTTGCCGAGCTCGCGCGCGGCAAGGCGGGACGCCTCATCGGCAACCTGACCGGCCTCCTCGCGACGCTCAAGGGCCTGCCGCTCGCGTACAACCGCGATCTGCAGGAAGACAAGGAGCCGGTCTTCGACGCCGCAGACACCCTGGAGCTCTTGCTCCCGGCCGTGTCCGGCATGATCGCCACGCTCACGTTCAACACCGAGCGGATGGAATCACTGGCACCACAGGGCTTTGCGCTGGCGACCGATATCGCCGAATGGCTGGTCCGCCAGGGCGTTCCGTTCCGCGAGGCGCACGAGCTCTCCGGGGCAGCGGTGAAGCAGGCCGAAGGCCGGGGCGTGGAACTGTGGGATCTCACGGACGAAGAGTACGCAGCGATTTCGGAGCACCTGACGCCCGAGGTCCGCTCTGTGCTGAGCACCGAAGGTTCCCTCAACAGCCGCAACTCGCAAGGCGGAACCGCACCGGCCGCCGTCGAACGCCAACTGGCTGCTCTGGAAGCTGAACTGGACGCAGCGCGCTCCTACGCGTTGTAACCCTCGTCCGCCGGGAGCGGGACGGTGCCTGAAGGCGCCGTCCCGCTCTTCGTTTAACTCTGCGTTAGCATGGCGATATGACCCGGATCACCCCAGAGACGCTGCCCGCAGAGCTTCACAAAGCCGCCGGCACCGTCACCCGACTCCTTGCCAAAATGGACGACGCGTCCGTAGCCGAACCCTCGGAGCTTCCCGGTTGGACCCGCGGACACGTCCTTGCCCATATCAGGGGCATTGCCGACGCGATGGCACGCCAGCTCGAATATGCACGCCGTGGAGAAACCATCGAACTGTACGACGGCGGCATGGAGGGACGCACGAAAGCGATTGAACTGGCCGCCGGTCACAGCCTTGCGCAGCACACGGAGTCCGTCACCGCTGCGCTGGATTCCGCCCTCGCCGCATTCGACGCCTTGGGTCCTGACGACTGGCAAGCCCGGATTGCCTATCGGGACGGAACAGTCCTCGACGGCGGCCTGGCGCTGTGGCGCGAACTCACCATCCATGCTGCGGACCTGCGTCTCGGATTCGGACCGGAGACCTGGAGCCGCCCGTTCTGCGAACACCTTGTGGGTTTCCTGGCCGCGCGCGTGCCCGGGAAATACAAGCTGGTCCTGCAGCCTACCGGCCTTCCGCAGCTGAGCATCGGCAGCGGTGGCACGTCGATTGCGATCACCGGCATGCTGACGGACATCGCAGCCTGGTTGGCGGGTCGCGAACCGAGCCTCGGCAGCCTCCGGGCAACTGCGGCCGCCGACGGCGTCGAACTGCCCGAACTTCTGCCCTGGCCGGCCGCCCAACCCGCTGCCCGGTAGTCCACCGACGCTTCCTCACGTTCCGCGTGTTTGGTGCGGTCGCTTGCTCACGTTCCGTGTGTTTGGTGCGGTCGCTTGCTCACGTTCCGCGTGTTTGGTCCGGACGCTTGCTCACGTTTCGCGTGTTTGGTGCGGACGCTTCCTCACGTTCCGCGTGGTTGGTGCGGTCGCTTGCTCACGCCCAGCCGACTCAACAGCGCGACGCCGGCACTAGGCGTGGGTGCCGACGCCGGCTGCCGTGCGGGCGGGACGGACCGCAACGGGCTTTGCCGCTGCCCGCCATAAATGCATGGTGGCGTAGGAGCGCCAAGGGCTGACTTCCCGGAAGTCGGCACTGAGTCCCGCCCCTGACGGCAGGACCTTCAATCCGTTCCGGACCGCAGCATCGTTGGCCAGCAGAATGTCCGGAGCGCCGAGCACGCGCATCGCGACGTATCCCACGGTCCACGGCCCCACCCCGGGCAAGGGGAGCAGCTTGCGTCCAAGGCTTTCGACGTCGTCGCCGTAGTCGAAATCAAGTGTCCCGGTAGCCATGGCCTCCGCAGCTGACACGATGGAGTCGATGCGACGCCGGGGTCCCCGGAGCAGGGCCCGGCCGTGCTCGGCGAGTTCTGCCGCCGTCGGAAACAGTCGATCCAAACCCGGTCCGCCCACCCCGGCGGGGGAGCCGGCGTCCGACAACTGTGTGAGGGCCGTGCGGGCGGCGGCGACGGTGATCTGTTGGCCGATCATCGCCCGGATCAGTAGTTCCTGGGGATCCACCGCGCCGGGAACCCGGATACCGGGAATGGCCGGGATTCTGCCGGACAGACGGGGGTCTATGGCAAGGGCGTCATCGATCGCCTGCGGATCGGCGTCGAGGTCGAACAGTCTCCGGACCCGGCTCAACAGTGCCGGGAGGTCGTGGAGATCCAGGGCGTTGACCGTCAGTTGCAGGGGCTTTCCACGGGATTCAGGGTTGAAGGAGACAGAGAAGGATGCGTTGCCTCGAGGCAGGCGCAGGGTGCGTGCGTAGCTCCGGGTTCCGTCCGCCGAGGTGTCCGCAGACTCGATGCCGGGAACTGCGCGTACTGCCAGGAAGTCGAAGATTCCGGGGTCGAACGGTTCCCTATAGGGCAGGTTCAGTGTCAGCGCCGAGGGCGTGGCCTCCGAAACCCCGTCACCACGGCGCAGGCCGGTCTTCGCCCCGGTGGCGCGTAACGCCGTCGGGGTCATGGCGAACACTTCACCGATGGTGTCGTTGAATTGGCGCACGCTGTTGAACCCGGAAGCGAATGCGACATCTGCCAGAAGCATGTCCGTAGAGACCAATAGGGTCCTGGCCGTCTGTGCTCTGCTTGCCCGTGCAAGGGAGAGCGGGCTCGCGCCCAGTTCATGGCTGAGGATGCGGTTGAGATGGCGGGCTGAGTACCCCAATCGGTGCGCCAGGCCATCGACGCCTTCGCGGGTTATGACGCCGTCGTTGATCAATCGCATGGCGCGGCCGGCGATATCGGATCGGAGGTTCCACGCGGGCGTCCCGGGAACCGCTTCGGGCAGGCATCGCTTGCAGGCCCGGTAGCCGGCCTCGTGCGCTGCCGCCGATGTTTCATAGAACGTGACGTTCTCGGCCTTGGGTGTCCGGGCGGGACAGGATGGCCGGCAATAGATGCCGGTGGACCTGACGGCTGTGAAGAATTGACCGTCGAACCGGGTGTCGCGGGCGTCGATTGCCCGGTAGCGCTGCCAGAAGTCCATGGCTTCATCCTGCCAGCCGTCCCGGGGCGGTGCTAGCGGAAATCGGACATGTCCGTTACGGGGGTTGTTGCTAGGGTCTGGTCATGAGTTCGTCCATGGACAATGGTGTCAGCGACCCGGCGGAAGTGCGTAGCTTCCTTGAGGGCGACCCCCGTGTGATCGCCCCGCTGATCCTTGGCGCTGTACTGACCCACAACTCGGAAGCGGGCCCGGTTTCCGTCCGCCTGACGGAAGTCGAGGCCTATATGGGTCCCAAGGATTCCGAACACCCCGACCCCGGTTCGCACACCTTCGGCGGCCCCACGGCCCGGAACGCGCCCATGTTTGGACCGCCGGGATTTCTCTACGTCTACTTCACCTATGGCATGCACTATTGCGCCAACATCGTTTGCGGACCCGACGGTTCACCCTCGGCTTTGCTCCTGCGGGCGGGAGAAATCGTCGACGGCGAAGGCCTCGCCGCCGTCCGAAGACCGGCCTCGAAAGCACATAAGGACCTGGCCAGCGGACCAGCCAGGCTCGCCTCCGCACTGGGACTGACGACGTCGGACACCGGCCGTGACGCGCTTGCGGATCCCTTCAGCTTGTGGTTGCCTGCGGTTCCGGCGGCGGCAGTGGCCAGCGGTCCCCGCGTTGGAGTGGCGGGACCGGGCGGCACCACCGAATACCCATGGCGTTTCTGGATTGAGGATGACCCGACTGTGTCCAGGTACAAGGCGGCGCGGCCCAGAAAAAGGCCTGCATCCGGGTAACTTTCCCCTCCGGCAGTACGACTTTCCTGTGACGCAGTCCGAGGTATGACTTGTACCCCACGCGTTTACCAAAATCGCTGTAGAATGGTAGGTCTGTCTTTTGCGATAGGGGTTACGGTTCGATGCACGACGCTGATTTGGTCCACGAGCAGGAATACGTTGCCGGGCTTTACGCCCGGCTCGATGAGCTGCGCGCTGAAAAGCGCGCCCAGCTGGCGCAGGTGCGCAAGGCAGGCGCGGTGGGAACCATGCAGAACGTCTCAGAACGTGACGCGTTCGCTGCCCTGTATGAGGACCGCCTTGCCCAGCTCGACGCCGTCGACGACCGTTTGGTCTTCGGCCGCCTCGACCTGGATTCCGGAGAGGCGCAGTACATCGGTCGCATCGGCCTGTCCACGGCCGACCTCCAGCGGCTCATGGTCGACTGGCGTGCGCCCGAAGCCGGCCACTTCTATCAGGCGACCGCGTTCGACCGCCAAGGTGTGCGCCGCCGTCGTCACCTGATCCTTCAGGGACGCGACGTCAAGGCGATCGAAGATGACGTCCTGGACGCGGGGATGCTGGCCGACAACGACTCCCTCCAAGGCGAAGGCGCGCTGCTGGCCGCGCTGAATTCGAAGCGTACGGGCCGGATGTCGGACATCGTGGGCACCATCCAGTCCGAACAGGACAGGATCATCCGTTCCTCCATTTCAGGGGCGCTTGTTGTTCAAGGTGGTCCCGGTACGGGTAAGACCGCTGTTGCCCTGCACCGCGCGGCCTACCTGCTCTACACGCACCGCGACCGGCTCAAGAGCGCCGGCGTCCTGCTGGTGGGACCGTCGTCGTCGTTCATGCACTACATCGAACGTGTTCTCCCGTCCCTCGGTGAGACAGGGGTGGTCATGGCCAGCCTCGGCCGCCTGATGCCCGGCATCAACGCCGTCCCCGAGGAAAACGCCGACGTCGCTGCCCTCAAGGGCAAGCTCGACATGGCCAAGGTGGTGGCCAACGCTGTGGCGAACCGGCAACGGACACCTGCCGAGGACCGCATCCTGGAAGTCGATTCACGGAAGCTGACGCTCACCGTGCGCCAAGTGCGCCGTGCCCGCGAAAAGGCTCGCGCCACCGGCAAGCCCCACAACGAAGCACGCCTGACGTTCGTCAAGATTCTCCTGCGCGAGCTCACCGAGCAGCTGACGGACCTCGTCGAGGAATCGAACATCGGCAACAACGCCGATCGCGCCTACCTTGCCGAGGACGTTCGCTCTGCCAGGGACGTCCGGATCGCGTTGAACTTGTGCTGGATGCCGATGACGCCGGAGAAGCTCATCTCGGAACTCTTCAGCAAGCCCGCCATCCTCGAAGCGTGCACGCCGCACCTGACGCCCGAACAGCGTTCCTTGCTCCAGCGGCCTGTCGACGCGCCTTGGACCGAAGCAGACGTTCCGCTCCTGGATGAGGCCGCCGAACTTCTGGGCGAGCTGGATCCGGCAGCCGGCAGGGGATTGGCCCAGCAGGAAGCTGACCGCGCTCGTGACCTTGCCAATGCCAAGCAGACCCTGGCCAACATGGAAGCCATGGGCGTCGACGTCCTGGTCACGGCCGAAGAGCTCGCGGAGCAAAACCAGGAGCGCGAAGGCCGGTTGACCGCTGCCGAGCGCGCCACGAGCGACAGGTCGTGGGCCTTCGGCCACATCGTAGTTGACGAGGCCCAGGAGCTCTCACCCATGCAGTGGCGCCTGTTGGTGCGCCGCTGCCCGTTGAAGTCCTTCACCATCGTGGGCGACATCGCCCAGACGAGTGCCGCAGCCGGTGCCAATTCGTGGCAGAGCGCATTGGCGCCGTCGTTCGGTGACCGCTGGACGCTGGAGGAACTGACGGTCAACTACCGCACGCCGTCACAGATCGCAGAAGCTGCCGTCCGCATGGCCAACCGGGCCGGGCTGGTGGTCTCAGCCCCGAAGGCGGTGCGCGAGGGCAAGTGGTCACCCATCGTTGACCGCGTTGAGCCGGACGGTATTGTGCAGCGCCTGGTGGACGTCCTGCCGGAGGAAGTGGAAGCGATCGACGGCGGCCTGCTGGCCGTCATTGCCGACGGTCCCTTGCTGCCGCAGGCAACCGCGGCCTTGAAAGAGGTCTACGGGCGCCGTATCGGTGCCGGGGCAGGCAGCTACGAACAGGACATCGTGGTCATCAGCCCCAAGGAAGCGAAGGGGCTGGAATTCGACGGCGTTGTGGTCCTTGAGCCGGCCGCGATGCTCAACCACGAGCACGGCAAGGTAGGCGACCTCTACGTTGCCATGACCCGGGCCACGCAGCGTCTGCGCCTCATCGCGGCCGCGCCGGTGCCTGCCGGTATCGAGCGCTAGGCAAAACCGTCCCCGCAACCCTGCTAACTTAGATCTCGTGTCACACGTAAACAACCTCGAGTCCCAGCACAACGATCCCGCCTTTGCCAACATCTGGCAGGAACTTACTTGGCGCGGCCTAGTCCACGTTTCCACTGATGAAACGGAACTGGAAAAACTGCTCGCCGGGGACCCGATCACGTATTACTGTGGCTTCGATCCCACGGCGCCGTCACTGCACTTGGGCAACCTCGTGCAGTTGCTGCTGATGCGTCGCCTGCAGTTGGCCGGCCACAAACCCCTCGGTTTGGTGGGCGGTTCCACCGGCCTGATCGGCGACCCGCGTCCGACGGCGGAGCGCACCTTGAACACCAAGGACACCGTGGCCGAGTGGGTGGGTTACCTGCAGGGCCAGGTTCGCCGCTTCCTCAGCTTTGAGGGTGACAACGCTGCCCGCATGGTCAACAACCTTGACTGGACTGCGCCCCTGAGTGCCATCGACTTCCTCCGGGAAATCGGCAAGCACTTCCGCGTGGGCACCATGCTCCGCAAGGACGCTGTTGCCTCGCGCCTGAATTCCGACGAGGGCATCAGCTACACCGAGTTCAGCTACCAGATCCTGCAGGGCATGGACTACCTCCAGCTCTTCCGCGACTACAACTGCGTCCTGCAGACCGGCGGTTCGGACCAGTGGGGCAACCTCACCAGCGGAACCGAGCTCATCCGCAAGGTGGAGGGCAAGAGCGTGCACGCCCTGGGTACGCCGTTGATCACCAACTCCGACGGCACCAAGTTCGGCAAGAGCGAAGGCAATGCTGTCTGGCTTGACCCGGACATGTGCAGCCCGTACACCTTCTACCAGTTCTGGCTGAACACGGCGGACGCTGATGTCGTGGATCGCCTCAAGGTGTTCACCTTCCTCTCGCGTGCCGAGATCGAAGCGTTGGGCGAGGCCGTGGCGGAACGCCCGTTTGCCCGCGAAGGCCAGAAGAAGCTTGCCTACGAAGTGACGTCGTTGGTCCACGGAGTCGACGCCACGGAGAAGGTCATCGCTGCCTCCGCTGCCCTTTTCGGCAACGGCGACCTCACGGTTCTGGACGAGCGCACCCTGGAGGCGGCCACTGCGGAACTTCCTTCGGCGACGATCAATGCTGACGGCCTCGGCATCATCGATCTCCTGGTTGCGTCCGGACTTTCCGAGAGCAAGTCGGCTGCCCGTCGGACAGTTGGCGAAGGTGGTGCGTACGTGAACAACACCAAGGTGTCCGATCCCGACGCCGTCATTGCCCAGGACGAACTCCTTCACGGCCGTTACTTGCTGCTCCGCCGGGGCAAGAAGAACCTGGCCACGATCGAGGTCTCGGCCTAGGTTCCTTGGCAACCCAGCTCTGAAAGGGCCGGCGACCGTTATGGTTGCCGGCCCTTTGTGTTTAAGCGCCGGTTGTTCAGTTCCTCAGGCCGGTGGGCTTGTCGCGGAGAGGTGGCCGGCGGGGAGGGGTGGCTGTCGCGGAGGGGGCGGTCATCCTCTGCGCGCTCGGTCGTTCCTCCCTTGGACGCGCGCTGCCGGATAACCGCCCCCTCTTTCCGACGCTCGCTCACATCCCTAGGGCTTGAATCGGACGCTTGCTCGCATCCCTCGGGATTGAATCGGTCGCTTGCTCATATCCCTAGGGTTTGGTTGTGACGCTTGCTCACGTTCCGTGGGTTTGAATCGGACGCTTGCTCACGTTCCGTGGGTTTGGGTCGGTCGCTTGCTCATTTTCTTCGACGCTCTCTCACTTTGGTGGGGGAGCGTTGTTGTTTTGGTGTCGGGTGTCGTCTTTGGGGGTTCGACGGCGGTTGTTGGGTTGGGTGCGTGGGTGTGGGTGGGTTGTGATGGGGTTCACGGTGGTTGTTTTGGTGGGTTTGGGGGTGGTTTGTTGGGTTGGTGGGGTTGTTTGGGTT
>NZ_JARDAN010000016.1:0-117614 GCF_040560085.1 Paenarthrobacter sp. CC6
CGAACCGACCACGGCAACTTCTTGACCATGACACCCCTCCAACTACAGGGGTGTTGCACTAGCCACCTGAAGACGCCGGTTCCCAATTGTCATTAACTGCCACCTCGCGGGGCTGTTTCCTAGACGGTGCTGACGGTGACGTCGTCGGGATCGACGTCGACGGCGGCGACCGGCACCTCAGGCTGCGGCTTGGGAATCATCGCCACCGCCCCGGCCGCCAAGACCGCGATGCCGGCAAAGATCGCGAAATTCGCCTCGAAGGGCAACTTGGAGCCTGCAATCCAGCCGCCGATCAGGGGCCCGGAAATGGCACCCAGCCGGGCAAAGCTCAGCGCCCAGCCCGTGGCTGTTCCACGGACCTTGGCAGGGTAGTAGTCGGCAATGTAGCCGGTGAGGACCAGCGACGTCGAGATCGAACCGACGCCGGCGAACGCCACGAACAGCAGATTCACCACCATGGTGTTGGGGAAGACCAGCAGCATGATGCCCAGGCCGCCCAGGATGTAGAACACCATCAGGATGAGCTTCTTGCCGTACTTGTCAGCCGCGCGGCCAAGGAGCAGGCCACCGATGGCAGAGGCGAGGCTGAAGACCAACAGGAACGTCAGGGACGAGCCGAGGTCGTAGCCGGCCTTCTTCATGATGCTCGGCAACCAGGTATTCAGCCCGTACACCAGCACCAGGCCGCAGAACAGCGAGATCCAGAAGAACACCGTGGAGCGCAGGTACTTCCTGGAGAACATGGTGGTGATGGTCTTCCACCAAGGATCCGCGGGCCCGCCGTTGGCAACCGGGGCCGCCGGGACAACAGGCCGGTAGTCGGCGATCTGAAGAGTAGCGGCCAAGGCCTTCGCCTCGGAGCGGCGGCCCTTTGTCTCCAGGTATTCCAGCGATTCGGGCAGGAATTTCCAGATGACCGGGAGCAGGACAATCGGTGCCGCTCCAATGGCAATCACGGCACGCCAGCCACCCAGGGGCAGGACAAACAATGCAGCCAGGGCAGCTGCGACAATGCCCAGGGAATAGCCGGAGTACATGAGGCCATAGTTGAATGACCGCTTGTTCGGGGCTGAGTACTCGATGGTCAGTGCAGCCGCCACCGGGATGACACCACCCATGCCGAGACCGCCGATAAGCCTGAACAGCCCGAACAGTTCAGGGGTAGGCGCCCAGGCCGCGCCGGCTTGGGTGATCGTGAAGATCACCATGGATGCCAGGAGCATCTTCTTGCGGCCTACGAGGTCGCTGAGCGTGCCGATGAACAGGGCGCCAATAAGCATGCCGATCAAGGCATATGACCCCAGGCCGCCCAGGGCAAGCGGCGACAGGTTCCATTCCTTGTACTCCGCAAGCGCGGGAAGGACAGCGCCGAGGACGCCGACGTCATAGCCTTCGGCGAGGATCGCGAGCCAGCAGCAGAACAACACCAAGCCGGTGGTCTTCTTAGGCACGTTCCAGTCGTTGACTGGTGCGGTAGCCACGGCTACTTCACCAAAACCGATGCAGCAGCCGACGCCGGGGTCCACCGGAGGTGCGTGGTGGCCTCGTCGATGTCCGCTTCCTTCAGCAACGAAAGGCGGGGACGGACGGCGTCAGTGCGCGAGCTCGGTGGCTTGCGGCGTCCCGCCCGGAATTGCGGGATCCACTGGGCGCCGGGCCCCTGGTACTCCTGCTCAGCGGCGGCATGCAGGGTCCACTGCGGATCGTACAGGTGCGTGCGGCCCAGGGCGATGAGGTCCGCACGGCCGGCAAGGAGGATCGAGTTGACGTCGTCGTAGCTTGAGATAGCGCCGACGGCGATCACCGCCACACCTGCCGGAGCGGCCACTTCCTGGCGGATACGGTCAGCGAACGGCGTCTGGTAGCTGCGGCCGAAGGCAGGCTTCTCTTCCTTGGCCACCTGGCCCGTGGAGACGTCCAGGCCGGCAGCGCCGTGGGCGACAAAAGCCCGGGCGATCTCCACGGAATCGTCAGACGTGTTGCCACCCTCGATCCAGTCGGTCGCTGAGATGCGTACCGTCAAAGGCTTGCCGGCAGGCCAGGCCGCGCGAACGGCGTCGAACACTTCCAACGGGAACCGCAGCCGGTTCTCCAAGCTGCCGCCGTATTCGTCGGTCCGCTTGTTGGAAACCGGCGAAAGGAAGGAGGAGAGCAGGTAGCCGTGGGCCGCGTGGATCTCCAGAAGGTCGAAACCTGCCTCCTCGGCACGGACGGTGGAGGCAACGAACTCCGCCTTGATGGCATCCATGCCGGCACGGTCCAATTCCACCGGGGTCTGGTTTTCGGCGCTGTACGGCAGGGCGGAAGGTCCGACGGCGGTCCAGTTTCCGGACTCGAGCGGCTGGTCGATGCCCTCCCACATGAGCTTGGTGGAGCCCTTGCGGCCGGAGTGGCCCAGCTGTGCGCCGATCTTGGCGGTGGAGCGGCTGTGAACGAAGTCCACGATTTCCTTCCAGCTGTCACGCTGGCCATCGGTGTACAGGCCGGTGCAGCCGGGGGTGATGCGGCCCGTTTCGGAAACGCACACCATCTCGGTCATGACCAGCCCCGCGCCGCCCAGCGCCTTGGACCCCAGGTGGACCTTGTGGAAGTCGCCCGGGACCCCGTCAATAGCGGAGTACATGTCCATCGGGGAGACGATGATGCGGTTCTTGAGCTCCAGCCCTCCGATGCGGAACGGCTGGAACATGGCCGGGGCAACCTCGCGAAGGCCCTGGGATTCAGCGAAGTTACGCTCCACGGCCTCGGCGAATCCGGGATCCCGCAAGCGCAGGTTCTCCTGAGTGATGCGGCGGCTGCGGGTGAGCAGGTTGAACGCGAACTGGGTGGGATCCTGGTCCTTGTACTGGCCGATGCGCTCGAACCATTCAAGGGAAGCCTGGGCTGCACGCTGGGTCGACGCCACCACGGGCCGGCGTTCGGCCTCGTAGGCTTCCAGTGCTTGCTCCACCGTGGGGTGCTCGTGCAGGCACGCAGCCAGGGCCAGGGAGTCCTCCATGGCCAGCTTGGTGCCGGAGCCGATGGAGAAGTGGGCCGTGTGGGCAGCGTCGCCCAGCAGGACCACGTTGTTGTGGCGCCAGCTCTCGTTGCGGACCGTGGTGAAGTTGATCCACTTGGAGTTGTTGCTCAGGACCTCGTAGCCGTCCAGTTCGTCGGCGAAGATGTCGCGGATTTTGGCGATGGCCTTTTCGTCCGAGACACCCGGCGGGAAAACCTCGTTGGCGGTCTCGTCGAAGCCCGCTGCGTGCCACACGTCCTGGTGCATTTCCACAATGAACGTGGAGCCCTCATCCGAGTAGGGGTAGCCGTGGATCTGCATGACGCCCCACTCGGTTTCCTTCACGAAGAACTTGAAGGCCTCAAAGACCTGGTTGGTGCCGAGCCACATGAACTTGTTGGTCCGCGGATCCAGGTTCGGTTTGAAGGACTCCGCATACCGGGCGCGGATCTGGGAGTTGATTCCGTCGGCGGCCAGGACAAGATCGTAATTGGCCTCGAGTTCCTCCACCGGCGGCGCCAGGGTGCTGAACCGGACATCCACGTTCAGTTCGATGCAGCGGCGCTGGAGCAACTCAAGGAGTTCCTTGCGGCTCATTGCCGCAAACCCCTGCCCACCCACCGTTTTCATCTCGCCCCGGAAGTGGATGTCGATGTCGGACCAGCGGGCGAACCGACGGCTCATGTATTCGGCCACCACGGGGTCGGCGTTGCCGATGCCGCCGAGGGTCTCATCGGAAAACACGACGCCGAATCCGAAGGTGTCGCTGGCAGCGTTGCGTTCCCAGAGGGTGATGTCGTGGGACGGGTCCAGCTGCTTCATCAGTGCTGCGAAGTACAGGCCACCCGGGCCGCCTCCAACGATTGCGATCTTCATGGTGATGCTCCTTTTCAGGCCTGGCTCTGGCCGGCAGGGGTAAGTTGCGGGGTTTGGCTCGCGCTCCCGGCGTCCTGTGCAAGGACTCCTTCGCGGAGCTTGAAGTGCTGGAGTTTGCCGCTGGGATTGCGCGGGAGTCCGGTGACGAAGCGGACGTCCCGGGGGTACTTGTAGGGCGCGATGGTCTGCTTCACGAAGTCCTGGATTTCCTTGCGCTTGGCGGCGTCGCCGGTGACTCCGTCGCGCAGGACAACGAAAGCGCAGACGATGCTGCCGCGTTCCTCGTCCGGGATGCCGATGACTGCGTTTTCCACGACATCCGGGTGCTGGTCTATGGCCGATTCAACCTCCGGCCCGCCGATGTTGTACCCGGAGGAGACGATCATGTTGTCCGAGCGGGCCTGGTAGGTGAAGTACCCGTCGGCATCCATGGCAAAGGTATCCCCGGTGACGTTCCAGCCTCGCACCACGTAGTTCGCCTGCCGGGGATCATCCAGGTAGCGGCACCCGGTGGGCCCGATGACTGCCAGGCGGCCGATGTTGCCCGCGCCGAGTTCGTTGCCGTCGTTGTCCAGGATGGTGGCCCTGAACCCCGGCACAGCACGCCCCGTGGTTCCTGGGCGGATATCGTCCCCGGCAGCGGAGATGAACACGTGCAGCATCTCCGTGGCGCCGATTCCATTGACCAGGCGCAGGCCTGTGGCTTCACGGACGGCTTCCCAGGTCTCCTTGGAAAGGTGCTCCCCGGCAGAGACGGCAATCCGCAGGCTGCGCAGGAGATCTCCGCGCTTCTCCTTCAGGATGGCCCGGTACGCCGTGGGGGCGGTGAACAGGATGGTGGCACCGGCTGCGGCTGCGTGCTCTGCCAGTTCCACCGGTCCGGCTTTCTCGGTGAGGAGGGATGACGCGCCGAAGCGGAGCGGGAAGACCACCAGGCCCCCGAGTCCGAACGTGAACGCAAGCGGAGGTGAGCCCGCAAAGACATCGTCAGCCGTGGGTTGCAGGATGTACCGGGCAAACGTGTCGGCGTTGGCCAGGATGTCGCGGTGGAAATGCATGGTCACCTTGGGCACACCGGTTGTACCCGAGGTCGGTCCCAGCAGGGCAACGTCGTCCGCGGCCGTGTCCACAGCGGCGAACTCCCCGCTCTTGCGCCCGCAACGGGAGGTGAGGTCGCCGTCGTCGTCCGCGTTACCGGTGGTCGATCCGTACGCCAGGACAGTGACATCGTCCCCTGCCGCGATCGCCAGCTCGTCCACGAAGCGGTGGTCGGAAATCGCAACCACCGGCTTCGTAAGTCCGATCAGGGTGGCGACCTCGGTGGAGCGCAGCATGGGCATGGTGGTGACCACCACGGCGCCGGCCTTCAGGACGCCGAGCCAGGCCGCGACGATCCACGGGTTGTTGGGGCCGCGCAGCAGCACGCGGTTGCCGGGAACCACGCCGAGGTCTTCGGTGAGGACCTGGGCCACCTGGTTGGAACGGGTTTGCAGCTCGCCGTAGCTCCAGACAACGCCGTCTGGAGTGCGGAGGGCGGGACGGTCGGCACCGTATTGCTCGACAGCGTCGTCGATCAGCACGGTGGCAGCGTTGAGCCGGTCCGGGTATTGGAGTTCGGGGAGGGTGAATTCGAGCGCCGGCCAGGTATCGGCGGGCGGCAGGTGGTCGCGGGTGAACGTGTCCACGTGGGCCGATGGCAACATGCTCATGGCCGTTCCTTTCAGTGGTGCGTCGTTGAAGCTGGGGATGGGCGTTTTGGGGCGTGCGGGTTGCGGGCCGGTCAGGAACCCGCGCGGATCATGCCTTCCTGGGCGACTGTTGCCAGGAGCCTGCCTTGCCGGTCGAAGAACCGGCCCATGGCCAGGCCCCTGTTGCTCTGGCCGGATACGGCTTCCTGGGCATACAGCACCCATTCGTCGGCACGGCCGTCGCGGTGGAACCACATGGAGTGGTCCAAGCTCGCCGTTGCGAGGCCGGGGCTGGACCAGTTCAATCCATTGACCCGGAGAAGCGGCTCCAGGATCGTGTAGTCGCAGACGTAGGCAAGGGCTGTGCGGTGGAGGTCGGCGTCGTCCGGCAAGGCATCGAAGGCTTTGACCCAGATGGCCTGCTGGGGGACCATGCCGCCCTCCAATTCGATATATACCGGACCGGGAATATGGCGCATGTCGAAGCTGCGCCCCGTCGACCAGTACTCCGCCGCCGCGCCGTCGGCCGCTTCAAGCGCTTCCGCCGCTGAACGCAGGGATTCAGGCTCGACGGCGGCAGGCGCCTCAGGCTGGAAGTCCGGACCGTTCTCGGGAACCTGGAAGGAACCCATCGCGGCGTACACCGGCTTGCCGTTCTGGAAGCCGCGGACTGTCCGCGTGGAGTATCCGCGGCCGTCCCGAAGGCGCTCGACTTCGTAGCGGACACTGGAACCTATATCCACCGGACGCATGAAGTAGCTGTGCATCGAGTGCAATGTCCTGTCAGCGTCCACCGAGCGCATCATGGCTGCTGCGGCTTGGGCCACCATGTCTCCACCATAGGCTTTTGGCCACGGTACGTACTGCGTGGTTGCTTCATACGCTTCGTCGAAAACCTCCGGCGTTGCCGGGGTCAGCTGGACGGCGCGGAGGAAGGTCTCCGAGGTCAGGGTTCCAGTGATCATGGCCTATGCCCTGCGGTAGTCGGCGAGGGTCTCGTCCGGAACGTCCTCAAGGTTGACCACGAGGTTTTCCGGGGTGCGGGCGGTCAGCCACACGAGGTCTTCCGTGACGGACATGTTGGCCTCGACGTGGGGCATGAACGGGGGCACGAAGACCCAGTCGCCGGCCTTCATGTCCAGGAACTCCGAGTAGTTCTCGCCGAAGTAGATCCGGCCGTGGCCCCGGAGCACATAGCCGCCGGTTTCGGCCTCACCGTGGTGGTGCGGCAGTGAACGGTACCCCGGGGTGTTGGATACCTGGCCGAACCAGATCTTGGTCGCCGGGGTGTGCTGGATGCTGACGCCTGACACGCGGATGCAATCGCCGGACTGTGCGGTGTTGGTGTCTTCTGCACCGGCGCGGGTAACAACCGGGACAACCTTGCCGTCAGGCTGGGCGTAGATGGAGTTGTCGCCGTCGAGGACGTATTCAGTGGTTGTCTGGCTCATGGGGTTTCTCCTTTGTGTGGGTTTCGGGACGTTTGTTATGACGCGGGGACTGCGACGTCGGCATGGATCCGGAACAGGTTTTCCAGCCGGCCGATCCCGTCGATTTCGGTGGTGAGGACATCCCCGTCCTTCAGGAAGCGGGGCGGAGTCATGCCCATGCCCACTCCCCCGGGCGTTCCGGTGAGCACGAGGTCGCCGGGGCGCAGGACAGTGAACCGGGAGATGTAGGACAGCAGTTGCGCCGGTCCGAATACCAGGGTGCTGGTGTTTCCCTGCTGCACGAGCTCGCCGTTGACGTAGCCGCGGACGTCAAAAAACTCCCCGGCCTCGTCCGCGGTCAGCATGACCGGCCCCACCGGGGTAGTGCGGTCCCAGGCCTTGCCTTGGAACCACTGCAGGGTCCGGTTCTGCCAGTCGCGCATGGAGACGTCGTTGGCAACGGTGTACCCGGCGATGGCTTCGCGGGCCTGGTCCTCGTCCGCCCGGTACAGCTCGGAACCCACGACGACGGCGAGCTCGGCTTCCCAGTCGACGCGGCCACTGCCGTGGACTTCCACGGCGTCGTTGGCGCCGATCAGGGTGTCCGCGTACTTGGCGAACAAGGTGGGGTATTCGGGAAGCTCCCTGCCCATTTCCTGGATGTGGTCGCCGTAGTTCAAGCCGCAGCAGATGACTTTGCCGGCGCGGGGAAGCAACGGGGCAGGGTCGGCGCCGGTGATGACCGGAGCTCCGGATGCCTGCGTTTCCTCCACGAGAGCCCGCCAGTCCGACCGGCCCAGGAGTGCGCCGACGTCGCTGGCCGGAAGCGCGAGCCAGGCGTCGTCGCCGGTGGCGATGGCCGCCGTCGTTCCTCCGTTGGCCGTGCGCAAAGTGGCGAGTTTCATTGCTTTTCCCTTCGAGATTCTGGATGTGTCGACTTTTTTACGATCGTCACATATGCTCAACGTAGCACGGCGGAAATGATCTGCACAGGGGCTTTTCAAAAGTTTTTGCAGTTGCCACAACCGAGGAGGAACAGCATGAGTCACACAACAATCAACCCGGAGTCACTGGCCAAACCATCCGGCTACGCGCACGGAATCCTGGCCGGCAACACGGTCTTCCTGGGCGGGCAGACAGCGTTGGACAAGAACATGAACATCGTTCCCGGCGGGATTGTGGAGCAGTTCAAACAGGCGTTCACCAACGTGCTCACCACCCTGCGCGAGGCCGGCGGCGAACCTGAGGATCTGGTCAACGTGACCATCTACCTCACCGACGTTGACGACTACATGGCCAACGGCCGGGAAATCGGACGGCTGTGGCGTGAAATGGCGGGCTCGCAGTACCCGGCCATGGCCGGCATCGGCGTCACGCGCCTGTGGCAGAAGGAAGCGTTGATCGAGATCCAGGGCATCGCGGTCATCCCGGAGCGCTAAGGCTCTGGCCTGGCGGGTTCCCGTGGTGAAGCATGTCCCTATGGGAACTGTCACCGAATACCTGGACACTGTCAGCGCGGGCAACCGGGGTCCGTTGGAACGGATCGTCGGGATCGCGCGGGAGCTTGCCCCTGACGCCGAGGAAGGCACCAGTTATGGGATGCCCGCGTTGCTGGTGGATGGCAAGGGCTTCGTGAGCGTGCTCGAAACGAAGAAGCACTTGGCGCTGTACCCGTTCAGCGGCCAGATCCTCCCCGAAATGTCGGAGGAGCTTGGCGGGTACTCGTGGTCGCCGGGAACATTGAGGTTCTCCGCGGACAACCCCCTGCCCGACTCCATGGTGCGGCGGATTCTGGAAGCACGGCTCGCGGCGATCCGGAAGTAGTTTTTGTACAGCTAATGCCCTTATGAGGCCAGCTTGCGGGCATTAGCTGTACAAAAAACTCAGTGCTTGGCCGAGACGTCCTGGGAAATGGCGTCGGCGGTCGCCACCACCTGCTGCCGCACTTCCTCCAGGTACTGGTCCGGATCCGGCTGCGCCGCAACGGCCTGGGCCTGCAGGGACACGTTGATCGCGGCCACGTTGTCCCCGTTGTTGTGGTTCCAGACCGGGGCAGCGATGGACATCAGCCCGAGTTCCAGCTCCTGGTCAAGCAGGCACCAGCCCTGCTGACGGACACGCTCGACGGCGGCCCTCAAGTCGGGCACGCTGGCGACGGTTCGCGGCGTGAGCGGGGTGAGTTCCGCCGTCGTCAGGTATGCCTCGAGCTTGGCCTGCGGAAGTCCGGCAAGCAGCACCCGGCCCATGGATGTCGCGTAGGCGGGGAAGCGCGTGCCGACCGTGATTCCGACGTTCATGATGCGTTTGGTGGCGACCCGCGCCACGTAGAAAATGTCCTTCCCGTCGAGGACTGCGGCCGACGTGGATTCCCCAAGTTTCAGGCTGAGCTGCTCCAAGTGGGGCTGGGCGAGTTGCGGCAGGGACAGGGCGGAGAGGTACGAGTAGCCGAGCTGCAGCACTTTGGCCGTGAGCGCAAAGGTCTTTCCGTCGGTGCGGACGTAGCCGAGCTCAACCAGGGTATGCAGGAACCGGCGAGCCGTAGCGCGGGTCAGGTCCGTGCGGGCTGCGACTTCGCTCAACGTCATGACGGGGTTGTTTGCGTCGAACGCCCGGATCACGGCGAGGCCCCGGGCCAGCGACTGGACGTACTGGTCGCTGGCCTGCGGGGTAACTGCGGAGTCGGTCATGGTTACCAATCCTAGGTGGCGTTGCGGGGTCCGCTTTGCGCCCTAAGCGGGAAAAATAACATGCAAAGCGGGCCTCACAACGCAGAGCCCAGATTTGCGGGGCCTACTCTGCGCGCCATGCCAAGGGGATAGCCCGCAAAGCGGGCCCCACAACGGAGAGCCCAAACTTGCGGGGCCTACTCTGCGCGCCATGCCAAGGCGATAGCGCGTAGAGCGGGCCTCACAACGCGGGGGAGCCCAAACTTGCGGGGCCTACTCTGCCTTTTTCAGCGGAAGGGGCACGAGTTCCTGGATCTCGTCGAAGGTGCAGCCGAAGGTCTCGCGGACGGTGACGCCGTCGGGTCCTGTGAGGAACACTGCCTTGTCCGTGTAGACGCGGGTCACGCAGCCGACGCCGGTCAGCGGGTACGTGCACTTCTCCACGAGCTTGGACACGCCCTCGCGGGTCAGCAGGGTCATCATCACGAAGACATCCTTGGCGCCGGTGGCGAGGTCCATCGCGCCACCCACGGCGGGAATAGCGTCCGGGGCCCCGGTGTGCCAGTTGGCGAGGTCGCCGGTGGCGGAGACTTGGAAGGCCCCGAGGACGCAGATGTCCAGGTGCCCGCCGCGCATGATCGCAAACGAGTCGGCGTGGTGGAAGTACGAAGCTCCGGGAAGTTCGGTGACGGGGATTTTGCCGGCGTTGATCAAATCGCCGTCAATCTCCTCGCCAACAGCTGCCGGGCCCATGCCGAGCATCCCGTTCTCCGTGTGGAGCGTGATGTTCTGTTCCTCGGTGAGGTAGTTGGACACGAGCGTCGGCTGGCCAATGCCCAGGTTCACGAACGAACCGGGAGCGATGTCGCGGGCCACCAGCTGGGCGAGTTCGTCGCGGCCCAGCGGCTTTTCGGAGGTTTGGATGCTTGTTTGGGTGCTCATGTTCAGGCCACCTGCTCTGCTCGGGAACCGCCGACGCGGACCACGCTGTTGACGTAAATACCAGGTGTCACCACGTTCTCCGGATCCAGCGAACCGGTGGGGACGATCTCCGAGACCTGCACAATGGTGTGCTTGGCTGCGGCGGCCATGATCGGGCCGAAGTTCCGGGCGGTCTTGCGGTAGACGAGGTTGCCCTTGCCGTCGGCCTTGAGCGCCTTGATCAGCGCGACGTCGGCGTGGATCGGGGTCTCAAATACCTGCCACTTCCCGTCCAGCAACCGGGTTTCCTTGCCTTCAGCCAAGGTGGTGCCGTAGCCGGTGGGGGTGAAGAACCCGCCAATCCCGGCGCCGGCGGCTCGGATACGCTCGGCCAGGTTGCCCTGCGGCACGAGCTCCAGCTCGATCTCACCGGCATGGAACTTGGCGTCGAAGTGCCAGGAATCGGACTGCCGCGGGAAGGAACAGATCATCTTGCGGACCCGGCCTTCCTTGATCAGCAACGCCAGGCCCTGATCGCCCTGGCCGGCGTTGTTGTTCACCACGGTCAGGTCCTTCGCGCCACAATCCATCAGGGCATCAATGAGTTCGAACGGCTGCCCGGCATTGCCGAACCCGCCGATCATCACCGTGGACCCGTCCTTGATGCCGGCGACAGCCTCGCCAACATTGTCAATGAAATTCAACATCGCCCTAGACTCCTTCTGAAACTCCGGCAGTTACGTTTTCCAGCACCACGGCCAGGCCTTGACCGACGCCGATGCAGATCGCCGCGACGCCCCAGCGCTGACCGGAAGCCTGCAAGGACCGCGCGAGCGTGCCGAGGATGCGGGTACCGGAGGCGCCGAGCGGGTGGCCCATCGCGATCGCACCGCCGTGGCGGTTCACGATTCCGGGGTCGATTCCCCACGCGTCAACGCACGCCAGCGATTGCGCGGCGAACGCTTCGTTAAGTTCGACGGCGCCCACCTGGTCCCAGCCGATGCCCGCCTTCGCCAGGGCCTTGTTCGCGGCCTCCACCGGGGCGAACCCGAAGAACTGGGGATCGTTGCCATGCGCGCCACGGCCGGCAATACGGGCCAAGGGATCCAAACCAAGAATCCCCGCAGCGGCTTCCGAACCGATCCACGCAGCCGAAGCACCATCGGACAAAGGTGAGGCGTTCCCGGCGGTGACCGTACCGCCGTCGGGCCCGTCAGACTCAGGGCGGAACACGGTCTTCAAACCCGCAAGCTTCTCAGCGGAAGAACCGGCACGGATGCCCTCGTCCCGGACGAGATCAGTGCCCGGAACCGCCGTGACCAAAGAATCGTAGAAGCCTTCGTTCCACGCGGCGTCGGCCAGGTTGTGCGAGTCCGCCGCAAAAGCGTCCTGCCGTTCCCGGGTGATCCCGTACTTCTCGCGCAGTCGTTCGGTGGCTTCGCCCAGGGAGATGGTCCAGTCCTTGTTCATGGCCGGGTTTACCAAACGCCAACCAAGCGTGGTGGATGCCAGGGTCATGTCACCGGCCGGGTAGGGCTTGGACGTCTTGGGCAGCACCCACGGCGCACGGGACATGGACTCGGCACCGCCCACCAGCATGAGGTCGGCGTCGCCGGCATTGATCTGGCGCGATGCGATGATGGCCGCGTCCAGGGACGAGCCACACAAACGGTTGACCGTGGTGCCCGGAATGGACACGGGCAGGCCGGCCAACAGGGTGGCCATGCGGGCCACGTTGCGGTTTTCCTCGCCGGCGCCGTTGGCGTTGCCGAACACGACCTCGTCGATCCGCTCAACATCCAGCCCGGGTGCCCGCTTCACGGACTCGCGGACCACGTGCGCGGCAAGGTCATCGGGACGGACAGCGGCAAGGCCGGAGCCGAACTTGCCAAAGGTCGTGCGCACGGCGTCGTACACAAAAGCCTGGTTCATGGTGTTTCCTTCGTTTCTGCCTGACCAATCAGGGGACCTGGGGTCAGCTGGGTTCGGTGGCGTCGATTTCGGCGAATACTTTTTGGGCCGTCTTGAAGGCCGAGTTGGCCGACGGCACACTGCAATAAATGGCGGTCTGCAGCAGAATTTCCTTGATTTCGTCCCTGCTCAGGCCGTTGTTGAGGGCTGCCCGGACGTGCATGGCCAGCTCTTCCCAGTGACCGTGCGCCACCAGCGCCGTGAGGGTTACGGCGGAACGCATTTGCCGGCTCAGGCCAGGCCGCGTCCAGATGCCACCCCAGGCAATCCTGGTGATCATGTCCTGGTAGTCCTCGGTGAAGGAATCCTTGCCGGCATTCGCCCGGTCCACGTGCGCGTCCCCGAGCACTTCGCGGCGGACCACCATGCCGGCGTCGTAGATATCCTGCGCGGTGGCGTCCGCCTGCACGGCACCGTTGCGAGCCGCGTCGTTGCTTTCGGAAGCCGTAGGGCTCATCGTCCGTTCTCCTTCATGAAGGTGCGCATCAGCGATGCCACGACTTTCGGTGCCTCTGCGGGCGCGAGGTGCCCGACGCCGTCGAGCGTCACGGCCTCAGCAGTGCCGCCACCGGCGACGATGCTGTTGACGAGCTCTTCAGCCATCGACGGCGGTGCGACCTGGTCCTCTTCACCGGCAATCACCTGCGTGGGGACGGCGATGCTGCCGAGCTGATCGCGGACGTCCAAGCGGGCCAGGGCTTCGCAGCAGAACGAATAGCTGAACCTGTCGGCGTCGCGGAGTGCGTGCAGCAGGCGGCTGCTGATCTCCGGCTGGCGCTCCATGAATCCGTGGCCGAACCAGCGCTCAGCGGAACCCTGGATCATCACCGGAGTACCCAGGGAGCGCACGGTTTCCGCACGGTCCAGCCAGCCCTCCGGAGTGCCGAGCTTCGGCCCGGAGCACTGGACGGACAAGCTGCGGAGGCGGTCGCCGTGCTTGATGCCGAGCTGCAGGCCGGTGGCCCCGCCCAGGGAGACACCCGCATAGTGGAACGTCGCCGCCGTGTTTCCGGTGACAGAGTCCACAAGGTCGACGACGGCGTCCGCCAGGTCCGCGACGTCGAAACCTTCGGCGGCGGCCGGCGAGATGCCGTGGCCGGGCAGGTCCCAGCCGATGACGTCGTATTCGTCGCCCAGGAGCGCGGCGGTTTCGGACCACAGAACGGTGGAGGTACCCAGCGACGGGCCGACCACCAGGAGCGGTTTCGCGCCGAGTTCACGTTTCGGGGACAGCAACACGGCCTTGATGGTTGGCTTAGCCACGAGGGGCTCCTTTCGCAGGGGATCCGGTGAAGCCGGGGTAGGCGGCGAGGATCCGACGGCTGATTTCCTGTGCCTCGCCCAGGTAGCTTGCCGGATCCAGCAGTGCCTCAAGCCCGGCGTCGGAGAGCTTGTTGGATGGAACGGTTTCACGGAGGAGCTTGCGGTACGTGTCCCCCTGTTCGGTTGCCGGAGCCGCAAGGGTCCGGTCGACGACAGCCTGCAGCTTCTGCTTTCCGTCCTCGCCCAGCAGGGGGGCGACGGCGGCCGACACACCTTCGCTGAGGAGCAGCGGGCCCGACAACTGCAGGTTCCTGCGCATCGCTTCCGGGAAGACACGGAGACCCTCGGTGAGTTCGCGGAGGTGGGAAGCAGCGCCCATCGCCAGGCCCAACAGGCGACGCAGTGCAGGCCACTCGCTGTGCCAGGCGCCGTCCGGGCGTTCGTCATTGAAAGTGGCCGCGGCCAGGTGCAGCTGAGATGCGAGGCCGGGAGCCTGCAACGCTGCGCTGCGGATCAGCACGGAGAGCACCGGATTCTGCTTCTGCGGCATGGCCGAAGACACCCCGCGTCCGGCAGCCAACGGCTCACCAAGTTCGGCAACCTCCGGACGGCTCAGGAACAGCAGGTCGGCGGCGATCTTCCCGAAGGAATCGACCAGTGCCGCAAGCCCGTCACCGAGGGCCGTCACCACCAGGCGGTTGGTGTGCCAGGGAGCCGCCGCCGGGGCCAACCCCAGCGCAGCCGCCCACGAATCGGCCAGTGTAAAGGGCGTTGAACCGGAGCCCGCGGCCAGCCTGGTCCCGGAGGCCAAGGTTCCGCCGGCCCCGCCGAACTGCACGGTCAACTCCAACGACTCCAGGCGCGCAGCCGCAGCGGCCACGCCCTGGAACCACTGCGCAGCCCTGAGCCCGAACGAGTACGGAAGCGCATGCTGCGTCAGGCTCCTGCCCACGCACAGCGTTTCCGCATGCTGTTCCGCCAAGGTAGCGAGCGCCGTCGTCGTGCCCTTGACTTCGGCCAGCAGCGCCGCGATGGTCCTGGAGGCGAGCAGCATGAGGGCGGAGTCGAGGACGTCCTGGCTGGTGAGCGAGGCGTGGACCGCCTTGCCCGCACCGATGCCGGCGGTGTCCAGCCCGCGGACCCGGGCGCGGAGGTCGCCGAGCAACGGAATCACCGGGTTGCCTCCGCCTTGGGCCCGTTCAGCGATATCCGCGACGTCGTAGGACGCGGGGTTGGCGGCTTCGGCCACCACAGCGGCGGATCCCGCCGGGGCAAGCCCGGCTTCCTCAAGGACAGCCGCCCAGGCGGCTTCGACGTCGAGGATTGCCGCGATCACGGCACGGTCGCCCGTCAGCGCGGCCACGGAGGGCGACGCCGAGACGGGGCTGAGGAGGCCGAAGTCGCCGTCGATCATGCCAGGTTTTCCCTTGCCGGCGAGTCCCCGCTGTTGCCGACGCTGTTGTCGAGCGAACCGTCTTGCTGGAAGTCCAGGAACACGGTCTCGTCGCCACCCTGCAGGCGGATGTCCCAGGTGAGGCCACCGTCGGGGTCGCGACGGGCGATGAGCGTCTTGCGGCGTTCCGGATCCAGGGAGCTCAGCAAAGGATCATTGGCCAGTGCTTCCTCGTTTTCCGGCAGGTACACGCGGGTGAAGAGGCGGTTCATGAGGCCGCGGGCGAAAACGGCCACCGAGATGAACGCTGCCGTTCCGGGCTTGGTGGGACCCGGGTTGACCGTGGTGAACGTGTACACGCCGGAGTTGCCCACGGAGCCCCGGCCCCAGCCGGTGAACGTGTAGCCGTCACGGACCAGGGAGCCGGTGCGCTGGACGATGTTGCCTTCGGTATCCGGCTGCCAGATCTCAAGGATGGCGTCCGGGATGGGGTTGCCCGCGCCGTCGTACACCGTGCCTTGAAGGCGGATGCTGCCGGGGCTGCCCGGGGCCAGGAGCTCGTTGTCCTTGGTGAAGGGGAGGGCGTAGCCGTAGAAGGGGCCCACGGTCTGGCCCGGTGTGGGTGTCAGCTTGCTCATGTGCTTACTCCTCGTCCCCGGCGTCGCCGTATGCTTCGTTTTCCGTCCAGGTCCGCTTGGAACCGGTCAGGATGATGTCCCACTTGTAGCCGAGGGCCCACTCGGGGCTGGTCAGCTCGTGGTCGTGCTGTGCCACCAGGCGGTCGCGGGCGTCCTGGTCCACGATCGATTGGTAGATGGGGTCCAACGGGAACAATTGGTCACCCGGGAAGTACATCTGGGTGACGATGCGCTGCGTGAACTCCGAGCCGAACATGGAGAAGTGGATGTGCGCCGGACGCCAGGCGTTCAGGTGGTTCTTCCACGGGTAGGCGCCGGGTTTGATGGTGGTGAAGGAGTACGAGCCGTCGGCGCCGGTAATGCAGCGTCCGACGCCGGTGAAGTTCGGGTCGAGCGGTGCGGGGTGCTGGTCGCGCTTGTGGATGTAGCGGCCCGATGCGTTGGCCTGCCAGATCTCCACGAGCTGGCCGGCCACCGGGCGGCCGTCGCCGTCCAGCACGCGGCCGGCGACGATGATGCGCTCACCCTGCGGCTCGCCGTTGTGCTGGATGGTCAGGTCCGATTCCAGTGCGTGCACGTCCTGGTGTCCGAAGGCCGGCGAGTAGAGCTCGATGGTCTCCGGGTCCGCGTGGTGCAGGCTCTTGGTGGGGTGGCGCAGGATGCTGCTGCGGTAGGGCGCATAGTCCAGCCGCGGCATGGTTTCAGGTCCTTTGCCGTCCTTCAGTGCCTGGGCGTAACGATCCCCGATGGCCTTGATCTCAGCGCTGAGGTCCGCCTGCGTCTCAACCTTCTTGGCATCGTGCGCGGCATGCGGCTCTGCTGGCGACACGAGTTCCTCGGATTCTAGAGCTTGTGCAGTGTTGTCTTGCGGCACAACCGGCTCCTTTCTATGGATTCTTTGTGAGGTTCGGGCAGCTATGCCCGGTGAAGTGAGTCGTATTGGACGGCATGGCGGACTGGGGCATTCGGGGCTCCGTAGCCGTTGTAGCTGCCACGGCGCTCCACCATTTCAAAAAACACACTGCCTACTGTGGCCGTGTAGAAGTGGAGGAATTCGCCGTTGGCGTCCCGGTCATACAGGAGGTTGAGCTCCTGGAGGGTGGCCAGGAAGCCCGGTTCAAGATCGAACCGTGCGTCCAGGTCCTCGTAATAGTTGGCCGGAATCTGCAGGAACTCAAGGCCGCGGTCCCGGGCGGACCGCGCCGTGGCCACGAGGTCGTCCACGGCGAAGGCGATGTGTTCCTGGTACGTTTTGCGGGCGTTCTGCGCTTGCTGGGCCGGCGCCAGGTTCAGCACCAGCCGCACCGCGCCGGTGCTGGTTTCCATGACCTGCGAGCGCACCAGGCCGCTGGGGCTCGGGACCTCTGCGAACGGCAGCGGTTCCAGTGCCAATGCGCTGGTGTAGAAGAGGACGGCTTCGTCAAAGTGCTGCCACGGCTGGGCGAGGTTCACGTGGTCAATGACCGCGTTCTGCCCGCTGGGAACGTGTTCCAGGCCTTCGCCGAACTCGTGCGTCCAGGCTGCGGTTCCGTCAGGGCTGCCTTGGCACAGGAAGATCTCGGTGGAGTCCGGGGCGGAGATGCCTTGGAAGACTTCCTCGTCGGCCTGGACCTTGCGCGCCACTACGGGCGCCTTGAGTTGCTGGGCGCGGGCGGAGGCAATCACTGGAGAGTCGACGTCGAACCCCAGGGCTGCGATGGCCGGTTCCGAGTGCGAGGCCGCTTGCTCGTTGATGATGACGCGTGCCTGGCCCATGGTCCAGAGCTGGACGTCCTTGGTGCGGTGGCGTCCCTCGAATCCGAAGCCGAGCTGCCCCAGGAGCTTCTCGAGCTGCGCGGTGTCGTCGGCTTTGACCTCGGCGAAGTTGAAGCCGGCTGGTTCGTTGACCTTGGGCAGCGTGGCAAGTTCCATGGGATAACGACGGCGGGACGCGGCTGCTGCTTCCGTTCCGGCTTCCGCGGACGTGCCGGCCAGCCACTTTGCGCTCTGTTCTTCCAGCCAGATGAGTGAGCGCATGGCATCCACTGCGGTCCGTTCCACGTCCGACTGGCGGAAGACGTCATTGAAGACCTCGAGCGATACCGGCCCGGTGTAACCCGCACGGACGACGTGGCCCATGAACTTGGCGAGCTCGAACTGTCCCTCCCCGGGGAAGACCCGGTAGTGGCGGCTCCAGGAGAGCACGTCCATGGAGAGCTTGGGGGCGTCGGCAACCTGCACGAAGAAGATCTTCTCCGCGTTAATGTCCTCGATCGGGGCGGTGTCCCAGTCGCGGGAAAGGATGTGGAAGGAGTCCAGGCAGGTGCCGAGGTTCGGATGGTCCACCATTTCCACCAGGCGGTAGGCGTGCTCGTAGTCGTTGACGTACTTGCCCCAGGCCAAGGCCTCGTAGGCAACCTTGACCCCGTGGTCTCCTGCCAGTCCGGCGAGCGCTGCCAGCTGTTCGGCCCGCAGCTGGTCGTCATCGATGGTGGCCGTGGCCACGTTGGAGCAGACCAGGATGGTGTCCATGCCCAGACGCGACATGAGCTTGAACTTGGCCTCGGCCCGCTTGAGGTTGGCCTTCAGCAGGTCCGGAGTCACGCCGTCGAAATCCCGGAACGGCTGGTAGAGATCCAGGCCCAGGCCGAGGTCGGCGGCCATCTTCCGGATGTCCTCGGGACTCAGCGGGGACGTGACGAGGTCCTGCTCGAAGATCTCGATGCCGTCGAAGCCCGCGATGGCGCAGGCCTGCATCTTTTCCTTCAAGGTGCCCGACAGGCAGACTGTGGCGATTCCGGTGCGCATCAGTGGGCCGCCTTTGCGAGGGTGCCGGCGGAGAGCGCGGTTGCGGCGTCTTCCAGGGCGATCAGCTCCAGGAAGTGCTCCCGCATGCGGTTGCGGTCGGCGTCCCGTCCGGTGAAGAGTTTGAAGGCGTCGGCCGCCTGACCGACTGCCATGCGGCCGCCGTCGAGGACTTTGCAGCCCTTGGCCCGTGCTTCGCGGACCAGTTGCGTTTCGATGGGGCGGTAGACGATGTCCGCCACCCAGTGCCTCGGCTCCACGAGTCCCAGGTCCAGCGGCAGTCCGGGGTGGGCGGCCATGCCGATCGGGGTGCAGTGCACCAGGCCGTCTGCGAGGGGCATGATCTGCGGGAGTTCGTCCGTGCTGCGCGGGGTGACGGTGGCCGCGGGGAAGAGTCCGCTGAGTTCGTCGGCACGTTCCACGGCCCGGGCAGGATCCACGTCCACCAAGTCCAGGGTGGTGACACCGGCCTTGAGGAGCGCGTAGGCGACGGCAGAACCGGCCCCGCCGGCGCCAAGCTGGACGACGCGGCCCAAGGTGGCGTCCGGAAGTCCATCCCTCAAGGCCGAACCAAAGCCGGAGAAGTCCGTGTTGTGTCCGATGAACCGGCCGTCCTGGATCAGGACCGTATTGACGGCACCCAGGCGCGCGGCGTCGTCGGAAATTTCATCAAGGTGCCCAAGCACCAGCTGCTTGCACGGGTGAGTGATGTTAAGGCCGTTGAAGCCCATGCGGGCGGCTGCGGTGAGGAGGTCCCCGACGGCGGCGGCCGGCAAGGCCAGCTCCAGCAGGTCGATGGGGCGGTACAGCAAGCGAAGGCCCTGCACATCGGCTTCGCGTTCATGCATGGGCGGCGTGAGCGAGGGCATGACCCCTTCGCCAACGAGGCCCACCAGAACGGACTCGGCTCGGTTGCTCATCCTAAGCTCCTTTGACTTCAGCACCGCGGCCATTGACGTTTTCTGGGGCGTCGACGGCCGGGTGTTATCCAGATTACTACAAGTGTTCATATTCCGCACGCTTGTTCTTATCGCGAACAAATGACGTGCCAGATGCGTTGTGTCGGGCTGGTTTATGCGTTGCGGGGCCTGCTTTGCGCGCCAAGAGTCGCGTTTAGCGCGCAGAACGGGCCTCGCAACGAAGCTCAGCGCTGCGGCAGGCGGGCCGCTAGTTCAGCCGCGGCCTCCTGCAGGGTGGGCACATGGGCGATGAGTTCCTCCATGCTGAGTCGGAAAACCGGAACGGCAGTGGCCAGCGAAGCGAACGCGTGGCCCTGGGAGTTGAGGACCGGGACAGCGACGGCACGCATGCCGATCTCGTTTTCCTCGTCCATCACGGCGTAGCCCTGCCGGCGCACCTGTTCAATTTCCGCCCTAAAGGCATCCCGATCAGTAATGGAATGCTCAGTGAGCGGATCCAGGGGAAGTTCCTCGATCAGGCGTTTTCGCTCGGGCTCATCCTCGAACGCAACCAGGGCCTTGCCCACCGACGTCGTGTGCAACGCTCCCAGATGTCCGGGGTCACTGGTGACGCGGAACGTCTTGGGCCCGTCCACCTTGTTGACTGTGAGGTGGTGGTCGCCGTCGCGGACCGAGAGGATGGTGGCCTCATGCGTACTGTCGGTGACCCGCTGCAGGACCGGCAGCGCTGTGGCAGCGAAGCCGTGGTGGTTGGAGACGCGTTGTCCGAGCTGGAAGACGCGCAGGCCCAGGTGGTAGCGGCGGCCATCGGGTTCGTAGTCAACGAATCCGTCGCGGGTCAACGAGCCCAGCAGCCGGTAGGTGGTACTGAAAGGCAGTCCGGCGCTTCTGGCCAGATCCGCCGCACTTGCACCCTTCGGCTCGTTTCCCAGCAGGACCAGCAGGCCCAGGGCTTTGCCGACCATGTCGGTCTTTGTGTCCTCTTTCACACTCATAACCCGATGCTCTCACATAGTGAGAGCTATTTCTAGATGGTGATTACACCTCTTGACAAGTGACCATACTCACAGGGATCATTGCTGTATTACGCAAGTAGCTCTCACCATGTGGTTACTAGCTAAGGGATTGACCGGCCGCACCTCGCTTGGGTCTCCCGCTGAAGCTCTATTCGCGACATCGTCGTCACAGAAGGAACACCCAATGAGCCAAACAATGCCGTCAGCGACGCCAGGCATCACCGAAACCACCGGGACTCCGAAGAAGGCTGCCCTCGCCAGCTTCCTGGGCAGCGCCGTGGAGTACTACGACTTCTTCATCTTCGGATCTGCCGCGGCCTTGATTTTCCCGCACGTCTTCTTCCCGGACGCAGACACCAATGCGGCCGTCATGTCCTTTGCCACGTTCGGCTTCGCCTACCTTGCACGGCCCATCGGCGCTGCGTTCCTGGGTCACTTCGGCGACCGGATCGGCCGGCAGAAGGTCCTCATGTTCACCCTGGTGCTCATGGGCGCCTCGACCTTCGTGATCGGCTGCCTACCCGACTTCAAAACCATCGGCTGGGGTGCCCCGATCCTCCTGGTACTTGCCCGGCTCTGCCAGGGTTTGTCGGCAGCGGGCGAGCAGGCCGGCGCGTCATCCATGACCCTGGAGCACGCCCCGGACAACCGCCGCTCCTTCTTCACCTCATGGACCTTGACGGGAACGCAGGGCGGCCAGATCCTGGCAGCGCTCGTGTTCATTCCCGTGGTGGCACTGCCGGATGACATCAAGTACGGCATCGGCTGGCGTATTCCGTTCTGGCTCAGCGCAGTAGTGGTGCTGGTTGCCTTCTTCATCCGCCGCACCCTGCACGAGCCACCCGCATTCGCTGAGGCACAGAAGAACAACCAGATTGCCAAGCTCCCCATCGCCGACCTCCTCAAGCACCACTGGCAGGACGTCCTCCGCGTGATCTGCTGCGCGTTCATTGCCGCAGTCAGCACGGTCTTCGGCACCCTGGCCATCAAGTACGCCCAGGACGTTGCGCATGTGAACAGCACCATCACCCTATGGCTGGTGGTTGTGGCCAACCTCGTGGCTCTGGGAACCCAGCCGCTCTTCGGCACGCTGGCAGACCGCATCGGCCGCAAGCCCGTGTTCATCTACGGAGCAGTGGCCAGCGCCATCATGACGCCGGTCTTCTTCCTGAGCTTCGAGTCCGGTTCCACGCCGCTGATGTTCCTGGCCGCCGTCGTGTACTTCTCCCTTGGCTACGCTGCCGCCAACGCCGTCTGGCCGTCGTTCTACGGTGAAATGTTCAGCACCAAGGTCCGCTTCTCCGGGCTGGCCATCGGCACGCAGCTCGGCTTCCTCGCCGCAGGTTTCGCCCCGACCATCGTGACCGCCATCGGTGGCACCAAGCCCGGTGGATGGGTTCCCGTGTCCATCTTCACGGCCATCGTCTGCCTCATCGCCATCGTCTCGGCCTCCACGGCGCGCGAATCGGCAAAGGTCCCGACGGCGGAACTCGGCCTGCGCTAGAACGTCACCTCTCCGGCGCTCCAGCCCTGTTGCCGGAGCTTCGGAACGGGGAAAGCCCGGCACGTCTCCTGACATGCCGGGCTTTTCGCTGCCCCGGCCTCAGCGTTCAGCCAAGGCAAGCAGCAAAGAACATCCCAGGCCTACCGTGGATCCAGCAGCACGGACTGAAAGCTCCCCTGACCGGTTCCTGTGTACAGGAAGAGCTCCCCGTTTCCGCCAACACCCACAACTGACGGATTTCCCGTTCCGGTGAAGCCTGTCCCCAAGGCCGCGAACGAGCTGAAAGTGTTCCAGCCGGAACCCAAGGCAACGCGGGCCAGGAATCCGCCGCTGCCATTGCCCGGATACAGCCACAACGCCCCGTCAGTGCCCCGGGCCATGATGTCCTCCCGGCCATCGCCGTTGAAGTCCCCACCCTGCACTACCGAGTCAAAAATGTCCCACCCCGTGCCGATCTGCTTCCACGGCAGGAAGCCGCCCGAACCGTTACCCGGGTAAAGCCACAAGCTGCCGTTGGCGGCGCGTGCCACAAGGTCCGCTTTGCCGTCACCCGAGAAATCGCCCGGAGCGAGAAGTTCAGTGAAACCCTGCCAGCCGACACCGATCTGCTTGCGGGCCAGGAACTGGCCCCGGCCGTCTGTCGGGTACAACCACAGCGCTCCGCCGGCTGTCCGTGCGACCAGGTCCGGGTGGCCATCGCCGTCGAAATCTCCGGCACTCAGGACAGTATTGAAAGCATTCCACCCCGACCCCACCTGGACGCGGGGCAGGAAGCCGCCGGAACCGTTCCCCGGATAGAGCCACAACGCGCCGTCAGTACCGCGGGCCAGGATGTCGGCGACTGCATCTCCGTCGAAATCTCCCGCCTCCCAGACCTGGCTGAACTGGTTCCAACCGGCACCGATGACCAAGCGTTCGGCAAAGCCCGAACCGCTGCCCGGGTAGAGCCGCATGGACCCCCCGGAGGTCACCGTCAGGACATCGGACTTCTTATCACCCGTGAAGTCCTGTCCGCTCACGATGTCGCCCACCGCGTTCCAACCGCTGCCGATTGCGACGCGCGGCACGAAACCACCCCAGCCGTTGCCGGGGTACAGGTAGAGGGTGCCGTCGCTTGCCCGCGCCAGAAGCCCGAAGGAGCCATCGGAAGTGATGCTGGTGAAGCCGTTCCAACCCGATCCGATCTGCGACCAGGCACGGAAGCCGCCCTGGCCATCTCCTGGGTAAAGCCAGAGAGTGCCATCCGGCTTGGTCGCCATGACGTCGAGGCGGGCATCGCCGTCGAAATCGCCCACGCCAATGATGTTCGTGAAGCCCTGCCAGCCGGATCCGATTTGCCGCTTGGCGAGGAAACCGCCGTTTCCGTCGCCCGGGTATAGCCAGAGGACACCGTCGCTGGTGCGCGCCAGGATGTCGCTTCGTCCGTCTCCATCGAAATCCGAAAAGCCGGTGATGGCATCGAAAATATTCCACCCGAAGCCCACCTGACGCGGATTATCCAGCCTGTTGCCGGGCAACCCGGCATAGAGCATCAGGGAGCCGTCGGGCTCGCGGGAGAAGACATCGGCGAGTCCATCGCCGTCGAAATCCCCCGTAGAAAAGCGGACCTTGGCGGTGAGCCGCGGGTCGGCAGTGATGGTGATGGTGGCCGACGTCGACGACACCGAATTCATGGTCACCTGCGTACCGGTGTACGTGGTGAAGGTGCTCCCTGCCTGCCAGGCGTGGTTGCTGGCGTACCACGGGTCGGAGAAAGGCTTGGTGGAGGGCATCAGAATCAGGGAAGAAGCGATGGTGGCGCCGCCGCGCTGGACGATCTTCACGCCCATGTTTCCGGGTTTGCCGGCTGTTCCCAGGTAATTGTCATAGCCGGCAGGTTCCCGCAGCTCCAGGTAATAGACCTCTTTGCTGACGGGATCGGTGAATTTGATCGCCCGCTGGGCTTCGGTGCCTCCCCACGGCTTGAGCGTGTAGCTCTTGGAACCCGTTGCGATGCCCACGTCCCGGATCTCATCCCCGCGGCCCAGGCCCGCATAGTCCCAGAACGTGGAACTCACAACCGGCGTCGCGTACTGGGCAGCTCCCATGATGTCGGTGGTGTCGCCGTACTCGCGGATGTAGCAGGACGGATCGGTGAACTGGCCGTTGCTGTTGACCCCGACGTCGGACACTCCGCTGCCGCACTGCAGGGCATCTGCGTGCATCAGGCCTATGACGTGGCCGAACTCGTGGCTCATCACGTTGTTGGTGAAGCTGCTGATCTGGGGCAGGAGCACCCGGCCGCTGTAACTGCCGCTGCTGTACCCGGCGCCCAAGGCGTTGCCGGACAACGTGGACGTCGGAATGAAGATGACCAGCGCTGTGTAAGGGCTGGCCGACCAGTTCAACTCCCCCGTGATCGTGGAGATGATGGTGCTGTAACTGTCCGTGGAGCGGGCCTTGGATTGGTGGCCGGCGACTTTGCTGGCCACCGTCATGGACAGCTTGTTGGCCGTCATGGCTTTCCAGTAGTTGCTGGTGGACACCACAGCCTTTTCAGCGTCCGTCATGGAAACCGGGTTGGTGTTGTCCGCCAGTTTCGCGGTGACCAGCCGGACGTTGATGGTGCCGCCCGGACCGGCTGCCGCAGCTCCGTCACGGAGCAGCGAGTCGACGTCGGACTGACCCTTGGTGGGCTGCTTGGTTTCCGGGAGCGGCGCCTCGAAAACATGCTCCGAGTGCGGTGTGCCCTCAACGAATTGGACGTTCGGATTATCGGGCCCGGGAAGTGGTACTGCCGTGGCAGGAGCCTGGACAAAAAACAGGCCGGCGGCAAAAACCACCAAGCCTGTGGACAGCGCGAGCGATCGCCGTAAAACACCCATTGGTTCTCCCGGGAGGACGGAGCCTGTGGTTGCTGTAAATCTCAGTAACCGAGATCAGGCTACAACCGCGTCGGCACTGGCCTGCGGAGGCGCCGGACTTCAGGCGGGCGCGTCTTGTGGCCGTCCGTCGCGGCGGCGCCCGCGCACGGGCGGAAACGCAACCATCCCGGAATGCTAACCGGACCCTAACCACGCCGAAATACCGTGGCAACATTGCCCCTCCACACTGGAATAGCCGGCAAGTGCAGGCACCAGCTCCAGCCAGGAGGACACCATGCTGAAGGAAGTAACCACTCAAACAACACGAATACGCGCGATCAGCCAGCTCCACCGCGGAGACGAGATCGAGGCCCGCCTGTCGGTTGGGCCCGCCTACGACGACGTGGTCATACGCCGCGGACGCGTCCAGGAAACGGCGCCAGGGATCGGCGTCGTCTGGATCATGGATTACGCCTCCGGGATGAGGAAAGCCATCAATACCGACGAATGCAGTGTTTGGCGCGTCGCCTGAACAGTCTCTGCTGGAGACCAGGCTGGACGCCCTTCACCCTCAGCCGCCGGCCACGGACTGGACTATCAAGACCTCCTGGCCCGCCGCAACTTCCGTTTCAAGACCATTCAACCGCCGGACCTCGTCACCGTTAACGTAAATATTCACGAAACGGCGCAGTGCCCCGGTTTCATCACGCAAACGCCTGGCCAGGACCGGATAATCTCCGGTCACCGAGTCCAAGAGCTGTCCAACGGTCACAGCACCGTCGGCGGACGCAGTCAGACAGGACTGTCCGCCGACGAGCGGCTGCAGGACACCAGGCAACAGGACCGTAAAGTCAGCCACAACGGACCTAACCAGGTACCGGAGCGCTGGCTGCTGATTGCTCGACGGCGGTGGCTCCGGCGTCGCTGCCAACAACGACGGCCGCACGAACGCACAGCACGTCCGGCAAGTGCGAGACCACTTCATTGAAGGTCTCGCCCTCGTCGGCGCTGGCGTAAACGGAACCACCGCGGGTTCCGAAGTACACACCCACGGGTTCGGCAGTATCCACGGATGCCGCATCCCGGAGCACCGCGTTGTATTCGTGATCCGGCAGGCCCGTGTGCAGTTCCTTCCAGGTGTTACCGGCATCGTCGGTTCGGTGGACGCTGAGCTTGCTGCCAGGCGGGATGCGTTCACCGTCAGCCTTGAGCGGGATGACCCAGGCCGTCCCTTCCCGGCGCGGATGGGTGAGCATGACGAATCCGAAATCGGCTGGCAGCCCTTCGGCGATGGAATCCCAATTCTCGCCGTTGTCATCCGTCCGGTACACACCGTGGTGGTTCTGCGCGTACAGACGGCCTTCCACGGAGGCATCGGCTGCGATCTTGTGGACGCACTGGCCGAACTCGGGATTGGGGTCCGGCATGAAGTACGCCGAAATGCCCTTGTTGCGGGGCTCCCAGGAGGTCCCGCCGTCGAGGGATCTGTAGACGCCGCCAGTGCTCATGGCGATGTGGACCTTCTCGCCGGATGGATCCACCACAATCGAGTGTGCCGCCGCGCCGCCGTAGCCCGCACCCCATTCACTGCGGTGGGGGTGGTCCCATAGTCCGCGGTTCAGCTCGAAGTGTTCGCCGCCGTCGGTGGATTTCCACACCGAAATCGGCTCGCAACCGGCCCACACGACGCCTGGGCGGGAGTCGGCGTCGGGGTAGATCTGCCACACCCGCTCCAGGGCGGCGTCGGTGCCGTCCGGGAATTTGATGGCGCCTTGCTCGGGCTCGGTCCATGTGGCGCCGAGGTCGTCTGAGTGTGCCACGGTGGGTCCCCAGTGCTCTGACCTTACCCCCACCATGATTCGTGTTTTGCCGTCCCGCGTGTCTATCCCGATGCTGGGTATCTCGCTCATCAGGAAGTGCGGACCGGAGAGGGACCATTCTTTTCGGTCCGGGCTGGTTGCCAGCCACAGGCCTTTCTTGGTTCCGATCGCCAGGACATAACTTTCTGCGGTAGCCATGAGTCCCATCGAACCATCGTGGGGTGGGGAGGGCAATGGGTTTTCGGAGCCATGTGGAGAATTCACGAGGGCTTGCGCTTGGTCCTGGGATTCGGGTCCCGGCACCGGATTCCCGATCCGTGGCCACACCAGCTACGAGTACCTCAGGCAACCTTCGCGTTGTGTGATGTCAGGTGGCGGAGGCCGCGTCCAAAGGACCATCGGCCTTGAACGCGCGGTTCCTGCCCGCTGCTTTGGCTTGGTAAAGGGCCCCATCGGCAGTGTGGATCAGCTGGGCCAGCGTTGAGCCCGAAATTGCCGTGGATGAAATCCCATAGCTGACAGTGGGAAACTCCAGCCCGTCAGGTGCCGGCGCAGCGGCCAGGCGCCGGCTGATCTCGGTGGTGATGGCTTCCGCCGCGACCTCGTCGGCACCCGGCAGGAAAATGACAAATTCCTCCCCGCCGTACCGGCCCACCAAGTCGGTCCTGCGCAACGAACCCTTGCACGCCACGGCAAACGCCCGGATGGCAGCGTCCCCGGCGGCATGCCCGTGGGTATCGTTCACGGACTTGAAATGATCAAGGTCGGCCAGGACAACGGCCGCAGACCTGCCCGCCGTTTGCAGGGCAGCGAGCTCCCGCTCAGCCAATTCCATGAAAGCCTGGCGATTGAACAAGCCCGTCATTCCGTCGCGCGATGCCCGCTCATTGAGCCTCGTGATGAGCTGGTGGCTATTGAGCGCGGTCATGCTGAAGGAAACCAGGACCAGCAGCATGATCAGCAGCAAGCACGTCACCGCCGGGCTGAAATAGGACTGCAGGACCTCGCTGTCCGGCCCGGCCACGGCATAGACCACGATGCGGCAACCGAAGTAGGCCACCAGGACAGCAGCGACAACCAGCAGCGGCCGGTGAGCTTGCGAGGCCCGCGACTTCAGCAAGGCCAGTTCCCGGGCGGCGAGCGCCATCCCGGTCGCCATCAAAGCGAAGTACGCCAACCCGCCCTGCCACGCGCCGTCGGGGTCGGTTTCAATGACTGTTGCCGAAGCCGTTACTGCCGGAGCCGCAAATAGCAGCCACAACGGCGTGCCAAGGTTCCGCAAGGAACGGAACCCCGCCCAGACACCGAAGGCTCCGGCGACCGTAAGAGCGTTGCCCAGGGGGCTGGCTACCCAGCCCCAGTCCGTTTCCTTCAGCCAGTACGCCACGTTGCCCGCAAGCCAGCACCCCAAGGCAGCACACCAATAGGCGCTGTAGAGCGATCGGGTCCTCCGGTAAGAACCCAGGAAAAGAACCCACAGTGTTAACGTCACAACAGCAAGAGCAAGTTTCATGCTCAACAAATCCAACATCGAATCCCCCATTCACCGGCCAGCATAAGGGCCGGCAGGAGAATGGGCGGGACACGACGCGGCGGAGGACCGCAGCTGCAGGGCGGGCTATGCCCGGAAAGAGCTGCTCAGACCCCGTAGTCCTCGTCCGTGACGTGTTCCAGCCAAGTCACGACCTGGCCGTTCCCGTCGGCCTCCTGCATCGCGATATGTGCCATGAACCGGTCCGGGGTGGCGCCGTGCCAGTGTTCCTCGCCAGGTTCGATGTAGACAACGTCGCCGGGGCGGATCTCCTGTATCCCCCCGTCCCGCGTAGCCACCAGACCTATTCCGTCGGTGACATACAGGGTTTGTCCCTTGGGGTGGTGGTGCCAGGCAGTCCGTGCACCGGGAGCGAACCGGACGTGTGCGCAGCCGATGGCTGATTGCCCATCCGGGTTCCGGATACCGTCGATCTGCACGGTTCCCGTGAACCATTCCTTCGGGCCGGCTGCTGTCGGGCTGCCGCTTTTCGTGTACTTCATGTTTCGCTCCTCAAGAATCAGCGCGTGCCGGCCGTGGCCTTTTCGACGACGTTTTCGGTAGCCGCCCAGGACGCCAGGAGTTTCAAGCCTTCCTCGCTGGCACTGCCTGGCACGGCCGGGTAGACGGTGACGTGGAGGCCGGTATCCTCGTCGAGTTCGAGCTGCTGGTAGGTCAGTTCCAGCGATCCGACCACCGGGTGCTGGAAGGTCTTCATTCCCGAGCGGTGCCGCCGGACATTGTGCGCGGCCCAAAGGGTGCGGAATTCCTCGCTCCGCATGGACAACTCGCCCACGAGTTCGGCGATTGCCTTGTCATGGGGGAAGCGACCCGCGTGGCGGCGCAGGATCTCCACGTTGGTGTTCGCGGCACGGTTCCAATCGGGATAAAAATCCCGTCCGCGGGGATCCAGGAAGATGAACCGGGAGTGGTTCGCGGGGCCGGCCGTGCTCCGGAAGAGGTCGAAGTACATGGCGTAACCCAGAGCATTAGCAGCCACCACGTCCATGCGGTTGTTGGAGATCAGAGCCGGTGCTCCCGTAATGGAATCCAGGAAAAACTGGAGCGCGGGATCGATCGTGCGGGCCGCCTTCTTGACCTTCGTGCGCCCGCCCCGGTTGGCTGTCCGGGCGAGGTCGTAGAGGTGCTCGAGTTCTGCGCGGTCCAGTTGCAGCGCCCCGGCGATGGCGTCCAGGACGCTGTCCGATACGCCGGAGAGATTTCCTCGCTCCAACCGGATGTAGTAGTCGATACTGACACCGGCAAGCCGCGCCACTTCATCGCGCCGCAGGCCGGTGACCCGCCGTCGAATGCCGAAAGCTTCGATGCCTGCCTGCTCCGGGGTGATGCGTGCGCGGCGGGACATCAGGAACTCCCGCACTTCCGACCGATTGTCCATGCCCTCCACGTTACGACCCCCGTTGCCCGTGGTGAGAGGTTCTGTTGGAACCCGTATAAACGGTCCCTCCCACCTGTCCGCCAAGCCATGGTCCGATGGATCCCAGTTCACCTGAGAGGCCAATCCATGTCAGCAGATACCCGTGCCGCTACGCCCGGCGCACACAAAGAGGACCGGAACCCCGTGAGCCGTTGGGGCGGCGTCTTCGCCATGTCCTTTGGAGCGTTCGCCGTGGTGGCCTCCGAATTCATGCCCGTGAGTCTCCTGACTCCCATGGCCAATGATCTCCAGGTCTCCGAAGGGTTGGTGGGCCAGGGCATTGCGATCTCCGGGCTGTTCGCCGTCCTCACCAGCCTTTCCGTGTCCGCGGTAACCGGCAGGATGAACCGGCGCACCCTGCTGATCGGGTTGGCCGCGTTGATGGGTGCCTCCGGAGCCCTGATCGCCTTGGCCCCGGGGTACCTGCCATTCATGGTGGGCCGGGCATCCATCGGTGTTGTCATCGGCGGTTTCTGGTCCATGTCCGCTGCCACCGCCATGCGGCTCGTCGCTCCGGCGCAGGTCCCGCGTGCGCTGGCGATCGTCAACGGCGGCAATGCCCTGGCCACAGTTCTTGCTGCGCCGCTTGGCAGTTACCTGGGTTCGTTCATTGGTTGGCGGGGAGCTTTTCTCTGCCTGGTGCCGGTCTCGGCGGTTTGTGTGGTGTGGCTCTGGATTTCCTTGCCGTCCCTCGCAGCGCCGCCCAGCAGGAACAAGGCCCGCGACATCCTGACCATCTTCACGGCTTTCAAGGACCGAACTGTCGCATGGGGCATGGCCGCATGCGGGAGCTTCTTCATGGGCCAGTTCATCCTCTTCACCTACGTGCGGCCCTTCCTGGAAACCGTGACCGGGGTGGAGGGAGCCTTGGTGTCCCTCGTGTTGCTGGTCATGGGCGTATCCGGATTCGTCGGGACCGTGCTCATCGGCCGGTTCCTGGGTGCTGGCCTGTACCGGACACTCATGGTGATCCCTGTCGTCATGGCCCTCGTCGCAGTTGCCTTGATCCCGTTCGGTGGCGTGTTCGCCGTCGTCGTTGTTCTGTTGGGTTTCTGGGGGCTGTTGGGAACGTCCGCTCCGGTGGGCTGGTGGAGTTGGGTGGCGCAAGCGATGCCGCGCAACGCCGAACAGGGCGGTGGGCTCATGGTGGCCGTGGTCCAGACATGCATTGCCTTGGGCTCCACAGTTGGCGGAGTGCTGTTCGACTCGCTGGGCTTTGAAAGTACCTTCCTGGCAAGTTCCGTGGTCCTTCTGGTGTCGGCGTTCCTGGCGTTCATGACGAAGCGCGTGTCACGCAGGCGGTAGCCGCGATCTGGCGCCCCGGCCCGCAGCTGTTGTAAATTTGGGGCGAACGTAGGCAGACGCAATCCATCCGGTGGGCCTGCTCGCAGCGGTCAATGCATCGCGAACCCCACCGGGCCTGATGCCGCCGCGCACCCCTGGTATCCCTCGTGCAGCGGCCGGCAGCATATTGCGAAAGGTGCCGCCCATGCGTGCAATTCCCGTTCCCCCTTCCCGCTTGCTCGAGCAGGAACTCATGGCCCGTCTTGCGCGCCTGGACCTGGAAGCCAAGGTCCGGCTGCTGTCGGGCAAGGACCACTGGAGCACCTACGCCGATGAATCGATCGGGCTGCGCTCCCTTGTTCTCTCCGACGGAACCGTGGGAATCCGCGGCGTGCGGTGGACCGAGGCGGACACCTCCATCAATATCCCTTCGGCGACGGCGCTGGCAGCAACGTTCGACGCTCGCGTGGCGGCCGCCATGGGTGGCGTCATCGGCGCGGAAGCCAGGCGCAAGGGCGTGGACGTCGTCCTTGGCCCGGTGGTCAATCTTCAGCGCACCCCTTACGGCGGCCGCCACTTCGAAGCGTTCAGCGAGGACCCGTACCTCACGGCCATCATGGGGGCGGCCATGGTGCGGGGAATCCAAGCCGAGGGCCCGGCCACCACAGCCAAACACTTCATCGCGAACGAGGCCGAAACGGACAGGCTGAATTCGAACTCGGTGGTCCCTGAGAATGTATTGCGGGAGGCCTACTTGGCCCCGTTCGAAGCGATCGTCAAAGCCGGTGGCCTCGGCATCATGTCCTCCTACAATCGGGTCAACGGCACCCCGGCCGTTGAGTCGGACCTCCTGACGGAGATTTTGGAGCGCGAATGGGGATTCGACGGTTTGGTGGTTTCCGACTGGGGAGCCATCCGGACTGTGGAGTCGACGGCGCTGGGTGGTACCGACCTGGCGATGCCCGGCCCCAGGACCATGTGGGCTGCGGGCCTCGTGGATGCAGTCCGCCAAGGACGCGTCCCGGAGGCGGCCGTCGACAACAAGGTGCTCCGGCTGCTGCGGCTGGCGGCCCGGCTCGGAGCCCTCGACGGCATTGAGCCACTGGTGGACCGGGACGCCCTCCCCACGCCACCGTCCGCGGAATCGTCCGGGATACGCCGGCTTCTGCGGGACACCGGGGCCAAGGGCATGGTGCTGTTGCGCAATGAGGACCGGGCCTTGCCGTTGACGACGGCGGCACGGAAGATCGCCGTCGTCGGTCCTGCCGCTGTGGTGCCGAGAACCAACGGCGGCGGCAGCGCGGCGGTCATCGCTCCCCCGACCGTGCCGCCCCTGGAGGCGCTGTGCGCGGCCATGCCGGACACCCTGTTCCATTACAGCGAGGGGGTCCGCCCCACCACGCTGGTGAAGACCCTTTCCGCAGCGAACGGCTCCGCGCCGGGAGGCCAGGGCGTGGTCCTCATTGAATTCCTGGACCAGGAAGGCCGCACGCTGGGCAGCGAAACACGCGACCGCTGCGACACACTGACGTACGGGATGGGCTACCCCGACGGCGTTCCGGAGGACGAGGTCAAAGCCATCCGGGCAAGCACCCTCCTCACTGCCGACACCCCGGGCGAGTACGTGTTCTCCGCGGCGGGCGTGGGCCACGCGCAGGTGACCGTGGACGGCGTCGCCCGGTTCGATGGGGAGCTCATCCCTATTAATGCCGATGCCGTGGTGGGCATGTCCCTGCCGCCGCAAGCGCTGATTGACCTCGCCATGGCACCGGGACAGGCGGTGGGGGTGGTCTTCACCTACACGCCGGCGCAGCGGACCGTGGCCTCCCTCCGTTTGGGCTTTGATTCAGCAGCACCCGACGCCGACCTGCTGATCGCGGAGGCGGTGGAGTCGGCCCGCGATGCGGACTGCGTCATCGTCTTTGCAGGCACGGGTTCGGAAGACGAAGCTGAAGGTTTCGACCGGACCACGCTCGCTCTGCCGGGGCGCCAGGACGAACTGGTGGCAGCGGTGGCGGCCGTGAGCGCGAAGACCATCGTGGTGGTCAATTCCGGGGCGTCCGTTCTCCTGCCCTGGCGTGATCAGGTGGACGCCATCCTCCTGACGTGGTTCGGCGGCCAGGAAATGGGCTGGGCTGTGGCGGACGTTCTGACCGGAGAGGCAGAGCCCGGTGGCAGGCTGCCCGTCACCTTCCCGTCCCGTGAGGAAGGTCTGCCTTCGCCGCAGCCGCAGAATGGCGACGTGGTCTATCGCGAAGGGCTCGCCATCGGCTACCGCGCCGGGGCGGAAACCGCACCCGCTTACGCCTTCGGGCACGGACTGGGCTACGGAAGCTGGAGCCTGTCACAGCTGGAGGCCCGGGCACAGGAGGAGGACGTCGCTGTGACCGTCCGGCTCAGGAACCATTCCGCCCGGGCGTCCCGCGAAGTGGTTCAGCTCTACCTCTCCCGGGGGCAGAGCCGGGTGGAAAGGCCCGCCCTGTGGTTCGCGGGGGCGGCCGTTTCCGAGCTGCCTGCAGGAGCGGAAGACACGGTTTCCGTGACGATTCCCCGGCGTTTGTTCGAGCACTGGGACACCGCCGCCGGCTCCCGGTCCCTGGAGCCCGGGATCTTCCACCTCCGCGCGGGGACATCCAGTGCGGATTTACCTTTGATGACGGACATCCGGGTGGACTTGGCCGGGGCGGATGCGTTGCGTTTAGGCTGAACGTGGCACCAACTCCCTACCGAGGATGACGGAGAAAACCATGACTGAAGCAAACACGACTGCACGCGCAGAACAACTGAAGGCCCTGCATGAAGCGTCGGAAATCCTGAGTGTCGTCAATGTTTGGGATGCGGTCAGTGCCACCACGGTGGCCGCCCTCCCCCAGACAAAAGCCATCGCCACCGCCGGGCACTCCATCGCCGCGGCTTTTGGCTACAAGGACGGAACCATGCCCTTGGACGTGGCGCTCAGCGGAGTGGAGAGGATCGTCAAGGCTGTGGACGTCCCCGTCACTGCAGATCTCGACGACGGATATGAGGATCCTGCCGAAACCATCCGGCGCGCTATTGGCATCGGAGTCGTGGGCGCCAACGTTGAGGACCGCCTGCGGCCGTTCGACGAAGCGGTTGCCCGCGTCAAGGCGATCATCGATGCCGCCAACGCCGAGGGTATTCCCTTCCAGCTGAACGCCCGCACGGATGCGATCGTCCGCGGTGGTGACCGTCCGATCAAGGACAGCATCGAGGACGCGATCGCCAGGGGTCGGGCCTTCCTCGACGCCGGTGCAGCGCTGGTTTTCGTACCGGGCGCGCTGAACCGTGACCTCATCGAACCGCTTGTTGAGGGCCTCGGCCACGGCAAGCTCTCCGTGATCGGCGCCCCCGGAGCGTTGCCTGCTGCCGAGCTCCAGGAACTCGGCGTAGCCCGGGTGTCCTACGGTCCGTTCACCCAGCGGGTGGCCCTCCGCGCTCTTCAGGATCTGGCCTCTGACCTGTACGGCTCCGGCGTCATCCCCACGGACACCCCGGCGCTGAACTAGTCGCGAACTGGCTGGTCCCGTCCGTGTGAAGCGGCGGGACCGGTCAGGATACCGATCGGGTGTCGAACGCCGCCGCCGATTCCCGCAGGAGGCGGGCCACCGTGTCCAAGGGAAGGCTCGTCGGCCTTCGCCTGTCGAACCGACGCAGCGCGATGTGCCTCGTCCCCAAACCCGGCACATCCAGGATGTCCACCTGGTCCTGGACCACTCCTGTCAGCGCCAGGGTGGGCACGATCGCAACACCTTCCCCGGCCGCCACCAGCGCCAAGGCAGTCAGTGTGTCCTGGTACTGGTGAATCGTCTCGATGTGGGCACCCGTCGAATGGCGCAGGCGGCCAAGCACGGCAATGTTGGCTGCGGACGGCTCTACGCCCAGCCACGGCAGGGGCAGGCGGCTCAGGTCCAGATTGTCCGTGCTGAGCAGTGATCCCGCCGGCACCACCAGCTTCCACGGCTCATCCAGCAGTGGTTCTTCCACCATCCCGGCTGCCAGGGGACGTTGATCCGAGGTCGTCGAATCCTGCTCAACCACCACGGCATCCAGCTGGCGTTGTCGGAAGAGACGCATAAGCGCCGGGAAGCCGTCCTCCACCAGCTGGATCTGTAGTTGCGGGTACTGGACGCGCCACTCCGGAAGGCGCGGAATGACCACCGTGCGCATGAAGCTGGTGAACCCACCTACCCGCACAACTCCCGCGACCTCCGCTTCTCCCTGCATCCGCGAGCGCGCCACGTTCAACGCCCGCTCTATTTCCTCCCCGGCCTCCGCCATGACCAGTCCGGCCGGTGTCAGCACTGAACCTTTGGGGGTTCGGAGGAGCAGGGCCTGGCCCGCTTCGTTCTCCAATTTGGTGAGTTGCTGGGACACCGCGGACGGCGTGATCCGCAGTTCGTCGGCAGCGGCGAGGACCCCTCCGGTACGGGCGACGGCGAGGAGGACGAGCAGGCGTCGGGGGTCCATTTCCATGTTCAGAGATTCTAAATACGGGCTTCAGAATAATGCAATTGAACTAAAGGCAGCTATCCCTCAAAATTTAGTTCAAGGCCGTTCTTCGCTCTGAAGGGCCGGTCTCTGCATTCGGCAGAAAAACCCCTGAAACCATTCGTCGCCCGGCCACTTCCGGCTGCCTGGACATGAGAGGACCCCCGATGGAACTGCTGTGGGAAATTACCGGTTGGGCCGGTGCGGCGGCGATGCTCTGTGCCTACATGACAGTGTCCATGGGATGGATCAAGCCGGGCAGTACCTTCCAGGCCGTGAACCTGTTTGGCTCCTGCGCGTTCATCATCAACGGCACCCTCCACCAAGCGTGGCCCTCGGTGGTGACCAACGTGGCATGGTTCCTCATCTCAGCGGTGGCGCTGCTGCGGATGCGCTCCCGGACGGAGGCTGCAGTCGCCGAGCCCGAACCGATGACCGCCCCGGCCCTCGCCCCCATGGCCCTCGCCCCCATGGACCCAGCCGGCTGGGACACATGCGGCTGGGACACAGGCGCCCGGGACAGCATCACGGACACAGCCGCGCAGATGGTCATCCCGCGCCCCAGCCAGGCCGTAAACTGCGCGTAATCCGCGTATCCCTTGGCGGCACATCACACAAGGTAACCTCCCGTCGTCGTCGTAAGCGGCAACGCTTAGGGTGGGCAATAAGCGCCGACCGACAGAGAAGGAAGCCATGCCCACCCCAGACCGTCCGCTGCGCAAGCTTGGATTCCTCACCATCGGCCTGTTCGATCCCGCGGATCCGGCTGCGGGGCACCGCTCCACCCTGGAGATCATCGAACTCGGCGAGCGCTTGGGATTCGACAGTGCCTGGTTGCGCCACCGGCACCTGCAGTACGGAATTTCGTCGCCGGTTGCGGTGATGGCAGCGGCCAGCCAACGGACCTCGAAGATCGAGCTGGGCACCGCGGTGACACCGCTGGGTTGGGAGAATCCGCTTCGCCTGGCCGAGGACCTGGCCACAGTGGACCTACTCAGCGGAGGCCGCATCAATCCGGGGGTCAGCGTCGGCGTACCGATGCACTACGACACCGTTAAACACGAGCTCTACCCGGATTCCGCGGACACCGAAGATTTCAGCTACGCCCGCGTGGACCGGTTTGCCCGGCTGGTCGCCGGCGGGAAGGTGCGGGAGTTTTCCGGCAAGCAGGGCGTGGTGGAGGAGTTCTCAAACCGCGTGGAACCCCATTCCACCGGGCTGCGTGAACGGATTTGGTATGGAGCAGCCAGCCTGAAGTCGGCGACGTGGGCCGGGGAGAACGGCTTCAACCTGCTTACCAGCAGCGTGGTGTTCCCGGGCCAGGATGAAGAGCCGGATTTTGCTGCAGTGCAGCAACGGCAGATCCGCGCTTTCCGTGGCGCGGCTGAAGCAGGCGGCAGCAGCACCGCCCGCGTCTCGCAAGGACTGGTGGTGATCCCCACGGATTCCGCTTCCAGTGCCCAGCGGGAGAAGTACCAGCGCTATGTCGATGAGCGGACTCCGCGCACCAGCGCGCCCCGAGGCCCGCAGCGCATGATGTTCGCGCGGGACCTCATCGGCAGCAGCGATCAGATTGCCGAACAGTTGTACGCGCACCAGGGCTTCCAGGAAGTGGACGAGGTAGCGTTCGCGTTGCCGTTCAGCTTTGAGCACGAGGACTACGTGCAGATCCTCACCGATATCGCGGGCACGTTGGGGCCGGCGCTGGGGTGGGCGCCGACGGAATAGCCTCAGTCCACGAATTCGGACTGGGTCTCGATGAAGTCCCAGTCGGCCGTGGTCAGCACACCGCTGACTTTGTCCGGATGGGGACCGCCGGCCTCGGCGATATGTTGCAGGACCTGCAGGGGGAGTTCTTCCACGCGCAGGTTCTCGCGCAGCCATTCCTTGCTGTCCATGTGCAGATCAAGCCACCACATGTAGATTTCCACCGCGGGACCACCTTCCGTCGGTTTAACGGTAGGCCTGGTCGGTTGCCGCTTCAAGGCCTGAAACCCCTTGCGGGGTGGCCGTCGTAGGGCCAATCTGTACGTAGGAACCACAAGGGACCCGCGATGGACTGTGACATCGAGCTGGAAATCGACGCTGGCTCTGCACGCGGTGAATATACGGTGCACGTGGTCCGTGCGCCGGCGGGAGGGCATGCGTCCGGAGCCTTCACCTTGGACGTAGATGGCATCCAGGACCGGCTTCCGCAGCTAGAAGCCACCGTCCTGGCTTCCGCGGTCGCCGCCCGGCGGACGTTGCCTATCGCCGAGGTTGCGGTTCGGGAAGTGGGGCAGGAACTCTTTCAAGCCCTCTTTACCCGTGAGGTGTACGGCACTTACCGGGCAAGCCTTGGGGCAACACAGCATTCGGGCCAGCAACTTCGCGTAGTGCTTCGGCTCGCGGCTCCGGAGTTGGCCATGATGCCATGGGAGACCCTCTTCGACCCCGGGACAGAGACCTACCTTTGCCAGACAGAGCCGCTCATCCGGCACATCCCGGCCCCCGATTACAACCAGAACCCGCTGGACGTCGCACCTCCGCTGAGGATTCTGGGCATCGTCGCATCGCCGCGCGACCTGCCTGCCCTTGACGTCGAGACGGAGAAGGACCACTTGGGCCGGGCTTTGGCCGGCCCCATGAGCGAGGGCCGCGTGGAACTGGTGTGGTCCAAAACCGGGACCTGGGATGACGTCCAGTCGATGCTCCTCGCCGGCCCATGGCATGTGGTCCATTTTGTCGGGCATGGCGACTACGACCCCCGCACGGACGAGGGCCGGATCGCCCTGGTGGGCCAGGACGGACGTGCAGCCATGGTCCGCGCCGTCCGCTTGATGGCCCTGCTCAGCGTGGCCTCCCCCAGGCCACGGCTGGTGGTGCTCAATTCGTGTTCTTCCGGTGAGATGGGCCAGACCGACCTCTTCTCCGGGACGGCTGCCGCGCTGGTCAGGAGTGGAATAGGCGCTGTGGCGGCCATGCAGTTCGCCATCAGCGACGCCGCCGCGATCGCCTTCGCCCACGGCTTCTACGCCGCAATAGCCAACGGCCGCACGGTGGACGAAGCCGCCCGCGTTGGCCGCATCTCGGTCATGGCCAGCCCCGACGGCACGTTGGAATGGGTCACGCCGGCCCTCTACGTCCGGGGCGGCTCCACGCAACTCTTCACACTGACGGGGCCGCCGCGCGCACCGGCTTACAGTGAAAGCACGACGGCGGCCGCCGCGTCGGGCGGTCAGGCTGCGGTGCCGCCCCCTGCTGTTGCGAACACCGAACAAGCCCACACCGATCAGGCGATGAAGCGGGCACAGCTGAGGGCGTTGTACGTTCAGGCAACCGCGGAATTGCGTGCCCGGCGATTCGAGCAGGCCGTCGAGTTGTTTGAGGACCTGCTCACTCTGGAACCCGGTTACAGGGACGCGGCAACGCAAAGGGATGCGGCCCGCAGACGGCTGGAGCTGGCACGAATCTACCGCGAGGCGCTCCAGGCGGAGGAATCCGGCGATTGGTTGGCCGCTGCGGACGGCTTCGCCTTGGTCCTGGACGACCCCGAGTATCCCCAGGCCGCAGCGCGCAAACAGGACTGCGAGCGAAAGCAACGCGTATCCGACCTAGAGGGGGAACTGCGGTACCACTCCTCCCAGGGCTCCTGGCAGGCAGTGCTCGACGTTTCCAGTGAATTGGCTTCAGTGGACCCCTCGGCGGCGGATCCCGGCGGGCTCGCCACGGCAGCGCGTGCCGAAATCGAGAAGGCCAAGGCAAAGCAAACCCCTTCCGCGGAGGAGTCCCAAACTGATATGGCCGGCACCCGGGGTTCGTACACCACCGTGTATCAGCCCCCGCCCCAACCGCGCGCTGCGCCGCTGGCCGGTGTGCCGGCGTCGAATATTGCAGCTGCCCAAGCCGGGCAAAGCCCGGTGACATCACAGCCGGGCGCATCCGCGCCATTGAATGCGGTTCCCCTTGCCTGGGGCGGTGCCGTCCTGGCGGTGGCCGGCGGGCTTGGGGTGTGCTTTGCCGTCTACTTCCTGTGGTTCGATGACAACTATTGGTACGAGAGCGGCGGCGACGCATCCCTGAGGATCCTCTACGGTTTGGTGACTCCCCTGGGATACCTGCTGCTGGCCGTCGCCGGCCTTCCGGATCGGACCATCATCGGACGCCTGGTGATGGCCGGAGTTGTTGTCTCAGGTGCGGTCTTTGGACTTTCGGGACTGAATTACAGCGTGGAACTGACAGCTGTGGTGTTCAGCTTCGTGCATGCAGGTTTTGGGTTGTGCGCGGGCATCCTGGCCATGCGTTCCAGTCAATCCAGGCTTATGGGCTGGCTGCTGCTCTGGCCCACACTGTCCGTGCCGCTGGTCTGGGTCCAGGACAAGGGAGTGTTCCTTGAATCCTGGTACCGGACACACGCCTACTTTGCCTTGATACAGCTTTTTGTGGTTTGCGCGGCCGGCATGGCTTTCCTGGTGGCCTCCCGCCGCCTGCGTGCGCGGTCAACGGAAAGGACTGAAAATGACGCACCTGGTGGAGTTCGCAACGGATGACGGCGGCACGGTGATCGTGGAGGTGGCGAGCACTGCCGGCAGCCTGGTGACACGGGGTGGTGAGCACACGGCTGATCACTCGGGGGTCTTCGCGCGTGCCCAGCAGACGTTCCAACGGGCCCTCGAGCATGTCCGTCCCGCGGTCCAAGGCGTCATTGACGAGTTGCTCAGCCTCGAAAACCGCCCCGATGAGCTGAGTGTGGAGTTCGGGATAGACCTTCATGCGGAGGCGGGCGCCTTTATCGCATCGGCCAGCACGGCATCCAACTTCAAGGTGCGGCTGACGTGGAACAAGCCTGTTCAACAGCACGGCGCGGCGCAACAATAAGGGTATGGCTGAGGAAAGTTTCAGCGGGCCCATTCCCCTCGTGGTGGGCGTCCTTCCCGACCAGCACGTGGAGGTGCTGCAAACGGCCCGGAACCTGGCCGAGCAGCTCGGCGTGCCGCTGGCGTGCGCCTACGTGGACGAGGCCAGCTACCTCGTGGAGTGGGATCCCTCCCGCGAAACCCACAGGATGTCGCTGCACCCGGAAAAGGACGACGCCGAGGTGGATGCGGTCCGGGGGGACCTCGGCAAGATGATCGGGGAAGCCATGGATGGCGGCAGCGCCGACTGGACCCTGCGGCTGCTAGCCGGCGATCCCGCCCGGGCCCTGGGGCGGCTGGCGGCGGACATCAACGCGTCCATGATCATTGTGGGCTCGCCGGAACCTGGTTTGGGGCACCGGATTTCCGAGGCCCTCAACGGTTCCGTGGCGGCCTGGCTCAGCCATCACCAGCGCCGGCCGGTGCTGATTGTGCCCCAGAAAAAGCGCCATGACGGGGACCGGAGAAACTAAAGCGAAAGTACTTATTCGAGGTGGTGGCATTGGGGTCCCATGGCACGTAGAGTGATGAGTGCAGGAAGCGAAAGCGCCTGCTCAAAGACCGCTCCGGAGTGCGTATCCCCCAATAACGCACTCCGGAGCTCTTTGCTTTAACGGCAGCGCGAGGCGGCCACTACCTCCTTAAAGCACATCGGCCCCGGCATGCCTTTTGACAGGCATGCCGGGGCCGATCCGGTTTCACATTGGCTCGTGACTGTAGAAGCTCACGACGCCGGAACCCACCGTGGGTGCCGGCGGTTCACCTCACGAAGGTGTACAGCAGGGCCGCCATTCCGAAGCCCACAATGGACAGCACGGTTTCCAGCACGGTCCAGGTCTTCAGGGTGTCCTTGACGGACATGTTGAAGTACTTGGAGATGATCCAGAATCCGCCGTCGTTGACGTGGCTGGCGATGATGGAGCCGGAGGAAATGGCCACCACGATCAGGGCGAGCTGCGGCTGGGAGTACCCGGTGGCCAGGCTCGGTGCCAGGATGCCGCCGGTGGTCACGATTGCCACGGTGGCCGAGCCTTGGGCGATGCGCATGCCCGCACTGATGACGAACGCGGACAGGATGATCGGCAGGCCGGCCTGGGACAGCGAGTCCGCAACAGCCTTACCAACACCCGTGGCGGACAGGACTGCTCCGAAGAACGCGCCGGCACCGACCACGAGGAGAATCATGCCTACGGGCCGCAGCGAAGATCCCGTGATTTCACTGAGCTCGGCGGAGGTCATGCCGCGGCGGATGCCCAGCAGCCACATGGCCAGCAGCACGGCCACGGTCAATGCGATGGCCGGGTTGCCGAAGAACTGGAGGACGTCCCGGAAAGCCCCGGGAGGAGCGAAGATGTTGCCGAACGTGCCGCCAAGGATGAGGATCATGGGCAGGCCGATGGCCAGCAACACCAGGCCGATGGACGGTTCGTGGCCCCGGGCTCCCTCGGCCTCGGGAACGATCCGGTCTTCCGGAACGGACACCATCACGCGCTTGCCGATGTACGTACCCCACAGGATGCCGGAAGCGAACCAGGCGGGGATGCCGCAGATGAGGCCCATGAGGATGATCCAGCCAAGGTCAACGTGGAACAGGCCTGCAGCGGCAACAGGGCCGGGGTGCGGAGGCAGGAAGGCGTGGGTTACGGAAAGGCCTGCCAGCAGCGGCAGTGCGTACAGTGCCAGGGACTTGCCGCCGCGGATGGCGGCAACATAGACCAGCGGCGCCAGGACGAAGATGCCGATATCGAAGAACACCGGAATACCCAGTACGAAGCCGGTGATGCCCATGGCAAGCGGGGTGCCCTTTTCACCGAAGATCTTCACGAGCCTGCCGAGCAGCACTTCCGCGCCGCCGGACCGTTCCAGGATGGCGCCCAGCACGGTACCGAGGCCGATGATCACGGTGATGTGGCCCAGGATGCCGGCGAAGCCCTTTTCGATGAGGGCGTCGCTGCTCTTGGTGGCCGAACCCACCAGGGCTTCCACGGAAATCCCGCCGACCAGGGCCACGATCACACCCGTCCCCACCAGGGCGATGAACGGTTCGAGCTTGACCTTGATGATCAGGAACAGCAGCAACGCGATGCCCGCGCCTGCCAGGAGGAGCAGGCCGGCGGTGTCGTGCCGCAGCCATTCAAGAAATTCATTCATGGGCGTTTCTTTCTGGGTGAGTCCTACTTGAGGGTGCTGGTGAAGGCTGCGGCACGTGCCGCGATGTCTGCCCAATCGCCGGCAGCGACTGCTGTGGGCGGGACCACGCTGGTGCCACAGCAGACTGCGGCAGCACCGGCGTCGAGATAGCTCTTGGCGTTGGAGGCGTCGATGCCTCCCGAAGGCAGCAAGCGGATGCCCGGGTATGGGCCCTGCAGGTCCTTCAGGTACGCCGGACCGAGCTGGCGGGCGGGGAAAATCTTGACGGCGGCCGAACCCAGGTCCAGGGCCTGTGCCACCTCTGTGGGGGTCATGGCGCCGAGGCTGAAGGGGATTCCCGCAGCCGCAGCGACGGCGGCGACCTCCGGCCTGAGCCCGGGCGTCACCAGGAACTTCGCCCCGGCGTCGATCGCTGCGCGGGCTTGGTCACCGGTCATGACGGTGCCGATTCCGACGGCGGCACCGTGGTCCGCTGCCGTCTCGGCCGCGCGCTTGACGTGCTTGAGCGCATCCGGCGTGGTGAACGTCAGCTCGACGCTGCGGATGCCGCCGCTGGCCAAGGCACGGCAGAGGTCGGCCGCGTCCGTAATGGAGGGCGCCCGGACCACAGCGAGCGTGCGGTCCGTTTCGAGCTGCTGGAGGAATTCTTCGGGGGTCATGAGGTGCTGCTTCCTACTCGGGTGAGGCCGTCGCTGTGTCTGCGGAGGGCGCGGCCGGCGCGTGCGCCGGTGGGTTTGCCGCCGTCGATCGCCGCCGTGCCGTTGACGAACACGTAGTGGATGCCGTCGGCGGCCTGGCGGGGATTCTCGAACGTGGCGGTATCGCGGATGGTTGCGGGGTCGAAGAGCACGACGTCGGCTGCGTAACCTTCGCGGACCAGTCCCCTGCCGCTGAGCTTGAGGCGGGCGGCGGGCCGGCCCGTGAGGTGGTGGACTGTTTCTTCGAGGCTGAGCAGGCCGAGGTCGCGGGAGTAATGGCCGAGGTAGCGCGGGAACGTGCCCCAGGCGCGGGGGTGTGGTTTGGCGCCGACCAGGAGTCCGTCGCTGCCGCCGGTGTGCGTGCGGTGCTTCATGATGGTCTGGACGTTTTCCTCGTGACCGACGTGTTGCAGGATGCCGGTGCCGAGGCGGTCTTCGGTGAGGATGCGCACGAACACGTCGAAGGGATCCTGCCGGGCTTCGGCCGCGATGTCCTTGATGGTCTTTCCCACGAGTTCTGCGAGCGCCGGGTTCTGCACTCCGCTGATTTCCAGGGTGTCCCACTCGGCAACGACGCCGTGGCAGCCGTCGGAGCCGTAGATCTCCACGGCTTCGCGGATGCGCGCGCGGGTGTCCGGGTCCGCCAGCCGGGCCAGGGTGGCCTCGGTGCCGCCGGATGAGGCCCAACTCGGCAGGATCGCGGAGAGCGTGGTGGCGCCGGGGAGGTAGGGGTAGGTGTCCAGGGTGATGTCCACGCCTTGGTCCAGGGCTTGGTCGATCAAGTCCAGGAGTTCCCCGGCGCGGCCCTTGTTTTCGGCGAAGTTCATGGTGGCGTGGGAAAGGTGGAGGGCGCAGCCGGTATCGCGGCTGAGGGAGATCATCTCGGCGTAGGCTCCCAGGGCGCCCTTGCCGTAGGAGCGGTGGTGCGGTGCGTAGAAGCCGCCCAGCTCACCCACCGTGCGGAGGAGCCCGGCAAGTTCCTCGGTCTGCGCGTACATACCGGGCGTGTAGGTCAGCCCGGAGCTCATGCCGACGGCGCCTTCTTCCATCGCCGCGCGGATGACGTCCTGCATGTGCTGTTGTTGCCCGGGCGTGGGGTCTCCTTCAGCGAAACCCATCACCATGGCCCGGACGGTCCCTTGGGGTACGAGGTAGGCGGCGTTGGTGGCGATGCGGCCGCCCTCTTCTACGCTGTCGAGGCGGTCGAGGTACTCGCCCACGGTCCGCCAGTTCCAGTCGAAGCCGGCCGGGTTGTCGTTCCAGCCCGCAATTTTCTCCCGGACACCGGCCAGTGTGGCGTCGTCCACGGGCGCATAGGACAGTCCGTCCTGGCCCAACAGTTCCGTGGTGACGCCTTGGCTGAGCTTGGCGTAGTGGTCCCGGTTGACCAACAACTGCAGGTCGGAATGCGCGTGCATGTCGATGAAACCGGGGCTCAGGACCAAACCGGAAGCGTCGATGACACGCTCGGCGCCCGTGTCCGCTGGGGTGAGGCTACCGGCGTCGACGACAACGGCAATCACCGCGCCGTCCAGCAGGACGTCCGCTTGGCGGCGGTCCGCTCCGGTTCCGTCCACCAGGGTGGCATTGCTGATGAGGGTCTTCATGGTGGGTCCTAGAAGAAGGTGTGGGTGAGGTCGACGACGGTCTGGTCGCCGCCAGGCGTGGAATCCGCGAGCACCGGGATGACGGTCCATTTGTCGAAGGCGGTGCACGGATGGGACAGGCCCAGCCGGACGACGTCGCCGGGGCGGACGGTGGTGGTGTCGGGGTTGAAGGTCAGGAAGCTGTGCTGGTCGTTGACCGAGGTGATTTCGGCTCCGACCAGGGCCTCCATGGCTCCGCCGAGGGTTGAGCCGATGAACTGCGGCTCGGGCAGGCCTTCGTCGAACGGAAGGTCCCGCTTGCCGGCGTCGAGGAGTGCAAGGCCCGGTTCCGGTTGCGACACAACCCGTGCCCAGCCGTACATTCCGGGGCTGAAGGGTTGGTTGCCCGCGCGGGAGAACGGCGAGATTCCGCGGTAGAAACCGTCGTCGTGGATGATGTAGGCGCCGCTGCGGATCATGAGATCCACTTTCAAGGAATGAGACACAGTCGGGGCCGCTTCCGCTGTGGTGCTGATGCAGGGGGACAGCACAGTGACGACGTCGTCGAAGTACGCGCTGCCACCGGCAGTGATGATGACGGAGCCGGAACCGTACAACCCGGCGGCGAGCAGCTCCTCGTGAAGCAGCCGCATCTTGGCGAGGTACCCGCGGACGGCGGCCAGTCCGGCGTCGTCCGCTGTGTGCGCGAGCGAGCCTTCGTACCCGGCGACGCCCACAAGGCGAAGGTGCTCCGCGGCATCAACGGCCCGGGCAACCTCAAGCGCGGCATCCACACCGCGGGCGCCGGTCCGCCCACCGTGTGCGCCAAGCTCAACCAGGACATCCAGAACAGAGTCGGTGCCGGCCAAGGTGCGTTCGATCAGCGCGACCGTGTCCACTGAATCAACCCAGGACAGGATGGTGGAGTCCTGCTCCGCCACCCACTGGATGGCGTGGGGATCCGTGAGGCTGTTGGCGAGCTGCAGGTTGCGGACGCCGAACCCGCGGGCCACCCGCAGCTGCGCGAAGTTAGCCAGCGTGATGCCCCAGGCTCCCCGGTCGAGCTGCTCGGCCCAGAGCTGCGGGGACATGGTGGTTTTGCCGTGGGGAGCGAGCAGCACGCCCTTGTCTGCGCACCACTTCGCCAGATGGTCGGCGTTGCCCTGGAGTGCCTGGGCGTCGAGGGTGAGCAGCGGGGTCTGCAGCGCGGCCAGAGTTGGCTTGGCCGCAAGGAACTCAGCGTGCGTGATCCCGTTGGCGGCGGCGGGGATGGCCTTGTGGCGCCAGTCGAGCCGGCGCTCGGCCAAGGATGCCACGGCGGTTGCCGAGATGGCTTCGGAAGTGTCCACGCGTTGATTCCCTTCGCGGTGCTGCGGCGTTGAAGCTGCGTTTTGGGTTGATTCTCTTGCGTTGCGTATTTTGCAACGCTGGTTGCAAACCTGCTGGTGATATGTCTAACATGGTGGCGGATAGAGAGTCAAGGCCGCTGCGAAGCGCGCGAACCTATGGGAGAACGAGTGCTTTCAGCTGTATGTGTCGGCGAAACCATGGCCATGCTTACCCCTGTCCAAGCCGTCCCCCTGCACCTGGCAACGGAGCTGCACTGCGGGATCGGCGGCGCCGAATCCAACGTCGCCATGGGCCTGGCAGCCATGGGACTGGACACCCACTGGGTCAGCCGGGTGGGCCACGACGGCTTCGGCACGCGCATCCTCCACGATCTCCGGGATCACGGAGTGGGCGTCTCAGGCGTCGAAGTCGACTCCCAGCGTCCCACCGGCCTTTACGTGAAGGTCCCGGCCCAGGATTCAGACCCCGACGGCGGCAGCTCAGTCCTCTACTACCGGCAAGGATCCGCGGCGTCGGCCATGGGACGGGAAACACTCTCCAATCCCGCGGTGTCCTCCCTGCTGGAAAACGCTGCCCTGATCCACCTGAGCGGAATCACCGCCGCCCTCTCCCCCGAGTGCTTGTCCCTCCTCGAAGCAATCCTCACCGCGCCCCGCAACGGCCGGACCATCAGCTTCGACGTCAACTGGCGCCAAGTATTGTGGGCAGGCCAGGACCATTCCGTCCTGCAGCGGCTGGCGAACCTCGCCGACGTCGTGCTTGTCGGAAAAGACGAAGCCGAGCACGCCTTCGGAACCACTGATGAAGCCGAACTCCGCCGCCTGATGCCCGATCCCAAGGTCCTGGTCATCAAGAACGAGGCCATCAGCGCCATCTCTTTGGACCGGAGCGGCACCCGGGAAGAGGTGCCCGCACTGTCGGTCGCCGTCGTCGAACCTGTTGGCGCCGGTGACTCGTTCGCTGCCGGGTACCTCAGCGGCATGTTGTTCGGACTCGGCCAGAAAGAGAGCCTCCGCCGCGGCCATGTCGCCGCTGCCTGCACGCTGACGGTCCACGGCGACCGGGGGCCGCTGCCGTCCGCGGAGGACCTCGCGGCCATCCTCGATTCTTCGGATGGGGCCTGGGCTGCTATCCATGTTGAAGACGGACAATTCAACACCGGAACCGGAGCGTGACACCTTGAGCCAAAGCCTCCTGCGGGCCATCGACCTGCTCGGCGAACTCGCCGCGAAGCCAGCCACCCTGGATGAACTCTCATCCAAGGCATCCGTACACAAGACCACCGTGATGCGGCTCCTCCACGCCCTCGAAGAAAAACGGCTGGTTGTGCGGGACGAGGACCAACGGTTCATGCTCGGCTCCAAGCTGTTCGAACTGTCCTCGCTGGCGCTGGAACAGCGGGACATCCGCAAAGTGGCCCACCCCCATCTGGCCGAACTCAACGGCAAGACCGGGCACACCGTGCACCTTGCCGCCTTCGAAGGAAGCGAGGTGGTGTACATCGACAAGTTCGAGTCCCACCACCCCGTCCGCATGTACTCGCGCATCGGCCTGACTGCATCGCTGCACTCGGCCGCTGTGTCCAAAGTCCTCCTCGCCGACATGCCGCGCAGCCGGCAGGAAAAGATCGCGGCGGGGCTGGACTACGTGAAAGTTACCGAGAACACCCTGACCTCGCCGGAGGCCTTGTTGGCCGAACTCGAGCAGGTCAAGGAACAGGGCTGGGCACACGACAACGCCGAGCACGAAGCGTTCGTGCACTGCATCGCGGCCCCCATCCGCGACGCCAGCGGCGCCGTTGTTGCCGCAGCCTCTTGTTCGGTACCGGTAGTGATGCTCAGCTATGAAGGCTTGCTTGAGCTGCTGCCCGACCTCAAAGCCAGCACCGAGGCCATCTCCAACGACCTCGGCTGGATCAGCCACGAAAGGAACCCAGCATGAGTGAAAAGACCGTAGTACTGACCGAAAACGCCCCCGCCCCGGCGCACGTATTCTCCCAGGGCATCAAGAAGGGCGGCATGTTCCAGGTTTCGGGCCAGGGCCCCATGGACCCCGCCACCAACCAGTACATCGGCGAGGGCGACGTCCGCGTCCAGACCCGCCGCACCCTGGAGAACGTCAAGGCCATCCTGGAAGCCGGCGGATCCTCCGTCGAAGACGTCCTCATGTTCCGCGTCTACCTCACCACCCGCGACGACTTCGCCGCCATGAACGAGGTCTACGGCGAGTTCATCCGCGAGAACGTCCCCAGCGGCCAGCTGCCCAGCCGCACCACCGTGTTCGTGGACCTGCCGCACGAGGTCATGCTGGTGGAGATCGACGCCCTGGCAGTCACCGCGTAACGCTCGCGCACATCCCTCAAGCTTGAAGCCAACGCTCGCGCACATCCCTCAAGCTTGAGGCCAACGCTCGCGCACATCCCTCAAGCTTGAAGCCAACGCTCGCGCACAGGTATAAAGCCCGACGGCGGCACTCACTTGGGTGCCGCCGTCGGGCTTTAAGAGTTTGGCGCCTTAGAGGGCGGTCACCCGTGCGGGTGCCTCCACCTTCTGGAAGCGGAGCTTCCACGGGGTGAGCGCGGATTCGAGTTGTTCGCGAAGGTCCATCTTGGATGCGCCTTCCACCCGCTCTTCAAAATGGATGGGAACCTCCATGATCTCCAGGCCGTGCCGGGCTGCCCGGTAGTTCATCTCCACCTGGAATGAATATCCGTCGCTTTGGATGGACGCCACATCGATCTGTTGCAACGCAGAAGCTGTCCACGCCTTGTATCCCGCCGTCGCATCCTTGACCTTCAACCCCAGGATTGCGCCGACATAGAAGTTGGCCCACGCCGAAAGGGCCTTGCGGTGCCAGGGCCATTCGGCCGCAGTGGAGCCGCCAGTGACGTAGCGCGAACCAATCACGAGCGCCGCCCCGGAATCCTGGATCCGTTCAAGCATGGTGTGGATTGCAGCTACAGGGTGGGACAGATCTGCGTCCATTTGGATGATGATCTCCGAGTTCCCGGCCAGCGCCTCGGTCATTCCCGCCACATAGGCCCGGCCCAGTCCATCCTTTTCCTTCCGGTGCAGGACGGACACTGTTCCCCGGGATCCCGCCGACAATTGATCAGCCACCATCCCGGTCCCGTCAGGTGAGCTGTCATCAACCACCAGCACGTGCAGATTCGGAATACTGAGTGCCTGGAGCTGGGCGACAAGAACCGGCAGGTTCTCGCGCTCATTGTAGGTAGGCACAACGACGGTAATTTTCGGAAAAACAGCAGTCAAAACGAGGGTCCCCAATTCGGTGTTCGATAATTGCCGGGGCTCAATGCTGCTATGCGCGGCCCCGGGCACCGCCAGCCTCCCGGGCACCGCCAGTCTATTGAGCCAAGCTGAAGAATCGTGGAAAGCTGTACCTCCACGACCCGCTTTGAACTTGAAACGCCCCCGACACGCCGGAAACGACGGCGTGTCCCGGCACTCCCGGCTTGAAAGAGGGTCAGGAAGAGACGCGGCGCCCAACGACCGAGGCAGGCACGGCCGGAATTCGCTGCCGTTTGGCGTAGACCCTCGCCCGCTGGCTGGAAAGTGCCAGGAGAACCAGGATGTCGGTGGCCAGGCCAGAGAGTCCGGCTTCGAGGGTGATGTTGGTGCTTCCGGTGAAGTAGTCAATGGCCTGGACAACCACCGAAATGGAGCTGAGGCCCATTGCGATCACCCGGGCTCCGTTGCTGCCCAGGAAAATCCGCCAGGCAAGGAAAATCTCACCCAGGCCGAACAACAGCACCGCGATGGCAACGAAGGTGACCACCGCCGTCGTGGTTTGCGGGTCAAGGGGGTCGCCGTCGGCGGTGAGGTCCGTGAAGACCTCGGATGAAGTCAGCAGGGTCAAGGCGAGGGCGAAGGCCGCGATGGACCTGGCCACCACCAACGCGGCACCCATCATGGTGGGGGCCGGCCGCCTGTCACGGCTGTCGGTAGGACGGGACGGCTGAGCGGCCCGGACGTTCACGGACCGCGCGTCGATAATGGGCAGGTCGCCGTCAGTGGAGATGGAATCCCCGCCGCCGTTCCGGGAGTGGTACCCGGTAGAGAAGTCCTTGATGACGTGAACGGCCACCGCGGGCTCTGCGTCGGAAACTGTCCGCACGATGTGGTCACGCTCAACGTCCGTGTTCTGCTCGATCTTATGCGTGATCTGGAGGGTGAAGAGCGAGAAACCGACGCTGCGGTCATAGGTTCCGGCGGCAAGCCAGTCCACCTTGTGTCCGCCCGGCAGGAGCCAGCCTTCGGGGCAGCGCCAGAACCGGACGTGGTGGCGTTTGCCGGGGTTGTTGTCCACTTCCTGCTGGTAAGCGAAATCCTGTTGCCGGTCGAACAGGTAGAGCGGGCTGACAGGCGCCTCGGAATAGCTTTGCCTGAAGATGGTGGAGCTGATGATGCGGCGACTGCTGGCGAACGTAACGTCATCCGCCTGCGTCCAGCCGGCAGCGCGCATGATGGCGTGGATTTGCGGCTCGTGGCCGAGCAACGCGACGTTCACGGGATCGCCCAGGAGTCCGTCACTGGTCCGGGCGCGCCCGATGAAATAGCCCGGAACGTAAATAGTGGTCAGGATGCGGTGCAGGCGGGGCAGGAGCAGATAAGCAAGAAATGCCCAGAAGAAGAAGTAGAACCACACCTGGCCCCACCCCAGATGGAAGCTCTCCGCCACCAGCAGGAACGCCAGCCACACCGCAGCCGCCCCGCCCAGGATGAAGAACGCATGGTCCAGCCGGCTGTCAGTCACGTCCCTGCTCGGCGCCTTGTACACAGAGAGCCCCCTTTGCTTGCTTCAAGCTTCGGGCCTCGCGCGGGGGATGTACAGATACCGTTCAGGTTCAGTCGGGGCTGCTGACCTTGAGTTGCCCGTGGTCAACGAGCCAGCGCAGGGACTCGTGCACGGCCTGTTCGGGCTCGTAGCGCGGTGCGTAGCCCAGGAGGGATTTGGCTTTTTCGATGGTGAGGCAATGGTTGCGGGACAAGTGGGCCCAGCTAGTGTCAGCGTGTTCCGGTGTGCTAATCCGGCGGAATTCGTCCCATCCGACCGTCTCAAGATGCGGCTCCTGGCCGAACCAGGACGCCGCAATCCTGGCGTAGCCGCGAACGCTCAGGGCCGTGGGAGCGACGATGTTGAAGTCTTCGCCGGCCGCCGCATCACGGCGGTCGATGGCCTTCTCAAAGGCCTGCGCGAGGTCGTCGGCATGGACGTGATGCATCATTTCCGCACCGCTTCCCGGCATGAGAACTGTCTGCCCGCCGGAGATCTTCTGCCACACCGTGGGATCGAAATTCCCAAGCGGCCCCACCGGATGCCAGCCCGGCCCCACGATATGCCCGGGATGCAGCGACGTCGTGACCAGGCCGCCGGACGCCGTCTCCTCCTTCAGCATGCGGGCGATGTCGCGCTTCTGGATGCCGTACTCATCAGTCGGTTCGAGGGCGGAATCCGAACCCTCCGCCAACGGCAACTTCAAGCTCTCGCCGTACCGCCAGATGGATCCACAGTGCAGGAGATGTCCCACCTCGCCACGGAGACGGTTCACCAGCGCGGTGGCCGAGTCGAGCGTGAAGCAGACAAGGTCAACCACGACGTCGGCACCCAGCTCCGCGACCCTGTCACCGAAGGTGCCGGCCCGGTCCTCCTGCTCACGGTCCGCAGCGACCTGGCGGACCTGCTGCCATTCGGGTGAATCCGTGTAGGGCGTGCTGGTTCCGCGGCTGATGTTGACCACCTCATGCCCCGCACGGACGAGCCTGGGAACGAGGAAGGAGCCGATGTGGCCGCTGCCTCCGATGACAACTGTCTTCATGGTGTCCACTTCGCCTTTGCTCCGGGGCCGGGAGTTCCAGCGTAGTCCGGCTTCGTGGTTTACAGCAGCGCGATGGCGTTCGCCGGCGAACCCGTGCCTCCCACGATGTTGAGCGGCTTGATGCTGACAAAGGCGTCCCAGTTTCCGCTGGACCTCATGTGCCGGGCCAACGGACCCAGTCGCCAAAGCTCACCGAGGGGCATGCCGAGTTTGGCGAGGAGTTGCTGGTGCATCATGCCGTTGTCATTCGGCGCCGCCTCCAGGAACGGGCTGCCTGCCACGGCCGGGAGGCATTCGAAGGCGAAGTTGTCGGCGGCCAGCAGCGCAATTTGGTTGTCCCACGCCCAGGCGACGAACTCCTGGGATTGCTCCACGCCTGATGCCTTCCTGCTGGTTCGGACTTCCTGTTTGTCCTCCTGGGCCAGGCCGAGGAACCATTCGCACCAGCCCGTGTGGAGCATGAGGATGTCGCCTGGCTTGAGGGTGAGGGACTGGGCATTGATCGCGGCGAGGATCAGGTCCAGTCCAAGGGCTTGGCCCGAGGTGTGGTCAATGGGCCCGACGTGGGCCGAGCTGTAGCCATCGAGGTCCACCAGCACGCCCCGGCCGACGATGGGCCGGTCCGCCCACCCTTGGATGCCGAGTTCGGGTGTGCCTTCGCGGACGGAGTAATCCGGGGTGCCGTTGTAAAAGCCAACGTCGTCCGCCCGGCGATGCCTGAGACCATCGATCTGCGTGGATCCCTGAAGGTAGTAGCCGTCCAGGTAGTCATCGCGGTGGGCGGGGTGGGCCGAGTAGATGATGTGCCGGGGAGCTCCCCGTTTGAGCGACATGCCGGGGTCGAAGTCATCAGCCGCGTAGTCCAGCCCGAACGAGACCCCCTCGCGGATGCAGTCCTTTGCCGCGAGAACCGCCTCCCGTGAGATGAACGACGGCGTGCCACGGTCCTTTTCGGGGAAAAGCTCCCATGACGTGCCGGCAAGCTTTCCTTCCCGGCGCAACAGCTCGGCAAATGTCGGATAGGTGCCCGGAGATGCGGTCATCGCGTGCCTGCCTCCTCTTTGAGGTTCGTGTCCTGCCTGCTCTTGTAGCTCAGCAGGAAGCCTGCGACGGCGCAGACGGACGCTGCGACAGACATCCCCGGTTTGACGTAGTCGTTGAAGAACTTCAGCCAACTGCCCTGACCGAAGACCAGTCCCAGGGCCTGGCCGGCCACGAACAGCACCCCTCCCGCAAGAAGCACTGCGAGGGTGATCACGAAGACTGTCTGGACGGTTCGTCGTATCTTATGCATCGGATGGTTCCTTAGATGGGCAGGAAGCCCAGGATGACCAGCACGCCAATGCCCAGCAGCGGCAGGGCGTAGTGGGTGAGGAGCCTGGAGAAGGTCTTGATTGGATTGACGTCCGCTATCCCGCAGGCGACATACAGCGGGGCACCGCCGGGCGGAACTGCGGCTTCGCACGAGGAAAAGATGAGTACGGCCACGGCGGCGGTAGTCGCCGGAACGCCGGCTGCCACGAGCGTAGCGACCCCAACGGTTCCGACGGCGGCCATGGTCGCCGTCGCGGACAGCGGCGCGGCCACAGCGATGACGATCAGCCCGATGAGAATGGCGAGCAGCCACAGCGGCAGGTTCATTTGGCCCAGCAAAGTGGTCATCTGCTTGGGCAGTCCTGTTGCGGCCAAGGCGTTGGCGCCGGCGAAAGCGAACACCACAGTGATCCCCACGACGCCGAACCGTGGAGCGGAAGACTGCAGCAGTTCCCACCATGCCCGGCCGCTCCGCGGTAATTGCCTCCGTCCCAGCAATGCGCCGGTGATGATCAGCACCACGGGAATCCAGACGATGACGCTGACTGTCTTTGTGATGTCCCCACCAGTCCAGTCAGACAACGCGGAGGCGATCGCACCGGAGGTGATGATGAGGGGAACCGCCACGACGACGAACAGGAGCAGGGTCGCCCAGCCCCGGCCGAACGCCGTGCCGACAGCCAGGCGGTGGGCGCTGTCCAGCGGCGTCATCCCGCTCTTGCGGACCAGCAACCACGTAACGATCAAGCGGTGCAGGAAGCACCACAGGCCTCCGACGAGCAGCGGCAGGACCAGATCGTTGACGTTGAGCAGCGGACCCACAGTGGCCGATCCCACCAGCACGAACATGGAGGCACTGAACGGAAAGGTGATGCCCATGCCTGCGTTGCCGGCAACAAGGGTGGCAGCCGAAGGCTTGTCGAGCTTGGACTTCTCCATCCAGGGAATGGTGACGGAACCTACCGTCGCCGCGATGGCGGCCTGGTTGTGGACCACGCCGCCCAGACCGGCGGAAGCCACCGTCGAAACCCAGGCGGGGCCACCCTTCACGCCGCCTATCAACGAATTCAGGAGATCGATCAGCTTATCCAGTACCCCGGTTTTATCGAGGAGGTATCCCATGAAGACGAAGGCCATAGTGGCGTACACAATTTCGTCCGTCATTGCCGAGGCCAACGACGCCCAGCCCACTTCCACAGCGGCTGCGCCGGTAAAGGGCAGCACCACCAGGAAGCCGATCATCATTGCCTCGCCAACGCTGCGCTTCAACAGTGTGGTCCAGAGCAGGATCACGGCAAGGTAGGCCCCCAAGGCCCAAATGCCGATCATGTTGATGCTCCTGCCAGGAATGTGCCTGCCGGTCGGTTACTCATTATTGCCCTTGTTCCGATTCTTCCCGATGCCCCCTTCAGCGCAATACCCCGGCCTTTCCCGCCGGCTCGGCCGCGGGCTCGTCCGCCGGCTCGACTGCCATCCGCTCCAAAGCCGAGGCAGCCGCCGTCGTCATTTCCGCAGGTACCTTCAGGTCGTCCTGGAGGAAGCTGGCGGTGTCCTGCATTTCCTTCGACCGGCGCCGGGCATGCTTTGCGGTGCCAACCAGGAAGCGGTCGATGACGGCTTGACCGTCGCCGGCCAGCTGCTGGGCGATCTGGCCGCGGATCCAGTCCTCAAGGCCGGCTGCCCGTCCCGCGGTGACGGCCTCGACCACTACTGAAGCAAAGCCCTTCATGAGGACACTGCGCAGCAGTTTGTGTGCCATGGCCGCTCCGGGTTCGCCGTCGGCAATTTCGACGGCGGCACCCATCGGTGCGAGCAGCGCCGCCACTGCGGCTGCCCCCGGCCCGCTGACCATCAGCGGAGTCTTGACGCCCTGCGTGGGTACCGGGCCCAGGATTGCCACGTCGGCGAAGTCCGCGTTCGTTGGCAACTGTCCCAGTTCCTGCATGACGTGCGGCGAGGACGATGTGAAGTCTGCGTAGCAGCTGCCTTCAGCCATGACCGGAAGACACTCCTCGGCGACACTTCGGGCGGCTGCGGCACCTGTCAGGACCAGGACGATATCGGCAGCGACGCAGGCTTCTGCCGCGGTGGTCGCACGGAAGACTCCCGCCGGGGTGTCCGGTGCGACGGGATCGAACCCGGTTACCTGGTGTCCGGCGGCAACGAGGGCCGCCGCGTAGGTTGCCCCGGCTTCGCCGAGGCCGATGACGGTGCATGCTGTCATGATCGTGTCTTTCGTGAGTGGTTCGTGGAGGGGCACGGCAGGAGCGGGTCCGCTACTTCCGGCGGTCTGCGATGATGGCGGTCCGGCGGTTGGTTTCGTCGGCAAATACCGCCTCGGCGGCGTCGGCGACGACGGCTGCCTGCTCGCGGGGAACAACGACGACGCCGTCCGAGTCACCGATGATGACGTCCCCCGGCATGACGGGAACGCCGCCGAAGGAGATCGGTGTACCCAGCCTGGAAGGACCGTTCTTGTAAGGTCCAGCCGGAGTTATTGCCCGGGCGAAGACGGGCATCCCGATCTCGCCGAGTGCCTCAGCGTCCCGGGCCGCGCCGTCCAGGGCGAAGCCTGCCAGCCCAAGGTTGATGGCCCGCTCGCCAATCAGCTCACCCAGCAATGCCCGGGATTCGTCGCCTCCGCCGGCAACAACAACCACATCGCCGGGCTGGGCCAGCTGAAGCGCCCGGTGGATGCCTTGGTTGTCGCCCGGGCGGGTCCAGACGGTGAAGGCCGGCCCGGCCAGGCGTGCACCGGGCCAGACAGCCTGGATGGCCGAGTCGGCCACCCCAAGACGGTCCATCGCGTCGCCGATATTCGCTGCCGGGAGCTTGGCCAGTCGTTCAAGCACGTCCCTGTCGGGCCGTGGGAAGTCCGCGTCGAGGACTTCGAGGACGGGAGATGTCATGGTGTCTCTACTTTCTGGAGGGGTTTTGCCCGGCCGTTCCGACCGCCGGTCAAGTTCTCTTCTGTTCAGTCCTTCTTCTGGACCAGGGGCAGGACCTTCTTGAAGTCGTCCTCCTGCGATGTCCAGAACTGCTTGTAATCTGCACCGTTCAGGTAGCTGGTCTGCAGGCCGAGATCCTTCATCTTCTGGACAACGGTGGGATCCTCGATCGCTTTCTGCAGGGCTGCTTCGAGCTTTTTGGCTACACCATCGGGCAAACCTGCCGGTGCGGAGTAGCCGCGAACGGTGCCGGCTTCGAGTTCATAGCCGGATTCCTTAAACGTGGGAACGTCAGGCAACGACGGCGCCCGTTCGGCGGTCATGACACCAAGGACCCTGGCTTTTCCCTGCTTGGTCAAGTCCGTTACGTCGCTCACGTTGGCCACCAGGATGTCCACGTGCCGTCCCAGGAAAGCTGTGGTCGCCTGGGAAGCGCCCTCGGAGAAGTGAACGGGGGCGAACTCGGCGCCCGTGGTCTCCTGCACCTGGGCGAGGGCGAAGTGCTCGCCGGTCTGCAGGCCTGTGGTGCTCGCGGTCATGGACTTGGGCTTTGCCTTGGCCGCATCGAGGAGTTCCTTGAGCGTCTTGTATGGGCTGTCAGGCTGGACCGCGATGACTGTGGGGTCGATGACCTGGCGGCCCAGCGGCTGGAAGCTGTCCCGGGTGTACTTGGCTCCGCGCGCCGGATCCAGGGGAGATACGACGACGGACGGGGAACCGGTGGCTCCGATGGTGTAGCCATCAGGTTTGGCGCTGGTCAGCTGGGTGTAGCCGATCTGGCCGCCGGCACCTGGCTTGTTGATGACCTCGACGTTGGTGCCGAGTTCCTTTTCCAGGATCGGCTGGACCAGCCGGGCTGCGGTATCTACGGCGCCGCCTGATGAGAAGGACACAATCAGGTCGATCGATTTGCCCTTCTTGGGAAAGTCGTCGCCGGCTGTGTTTGCGGCTCCGGCATTGGCTCCGCAGCCGGTGAGGGCCATGAGGGTCACTGCAGCGAAGGCAGCGATGATGCGTGTACGAGGCACGGGTCTTCTCCTTTGAAGGTTGGTTCAGGGGTCTTGGAGCGGTTTAGGTTTCGGGGTCTTCGTTGAGCGCTTTGGGCTTACGGAGTTTCAGGAGGGGGCTGAGGACAATGAGGAGTCCCAGCCCGATCAACACCACGGATATGGGCCTGTTGACGAAGATTCCGAAGTCACCTTGGGAGATCTCGAGGGACTCGCGAAGCGACCGCTCCATGAGGGGGCCGAGCACGAGCGTCAGGACCATGGGCGCCAGCGGAATATCGAGATGCCGCAAGCCGAGGCCAAGCAATCCGAAGGCGATCATGACGAAGACATCAAAGACGTTGAAGTTGATGGTGTAGGCGCCTATCACCATGAACAGCAGGATCAGGGCGGTCAGGATGGATGCCGGGACGCGGAGGATCGAGGTCCACAGGCCCACCAGGGGAACGTTCAGCAGCAGCAACAACACGTTGCCGATGAACAGGCTGGCGATGATGGCCCAGGCAATTTCCGAGTGCTCGGTGAACAGCGTAGGTCCCGGGGTCAGGCCTTGCTGCAGGAAGGCGCCCATCAGCACGGCAATGGTGGGTGACGCCGGAATGCCCAGGGTGAACAAGGGAATGAGGGCTGCGTTGGCGTGGGCGTTGTTGGCCGTTTCAGGTCCCGCAACCCCCTCGATCGCACCCTTGCCCAGTTCGCTGCGGTGCTTGGAGAACTTTTTCTCGGCACCGTAGGCCAGCAGGGAGGACACCGAGCCGGTCATACCCGGGATGAGGCCCAAGCCGAAGCCAATGCCCGTGCCGCGCGCCATTGCCGGAGCGCTCCGGCGCCACTCGGTCCGGTTCGGCAGCAGCGACCTCAGTCCAGGAGCCTGCACCATGGATGCACTGGTGTCCTTGCGGTACGACAGGATCTCGGAGAGCCCGAAGACGCCCACAATCACGGCCACGAAGCTGACGCCGTCCAGCAGGTTGTCGGAGCCGAAGGTGAACCGTGGCGCACCTGCAACAGGATCAATGCCCACCATGGAGATCAGCAGGCCCAGGGCGCCGGAAATCAATGCTTTGACCATCGACTTCCCGGCCAGCGCCACGAGCAGCGAGATGCCGACAACCATGAGCGCAAAGAACTCGGGCGGACCGACCAGCAGTCCCATCTCCCCGAGAGGTTTGGCCGCTGCCACGAGCCCAAGCGTCGCTATGGTGCCTCCAACAAAGGACCCGACAGCCGCGATGGTCAGCGCCGCACCGGCTTTGCCGATCTTGGTCATGGCGTAACCGTCGATGGTGGTGATTGCCGAGGCCGCTTCCCCGGGCGTGTTCAACAGAACGCTGGTGATCGTTCCGCCATAAGCCGTGCCGTAGAAGATGGCACACAGCATGATGATGGCCCCGGTCGCGTCCAGGTTCATGGTGAGCGGGATGAGGAGGGCGACGCCGGCAACCGGGCCGATTCCGGGCAGCACGCCGATGATGGTGCCCAGGAGGCATCCGAGGAAGGCAAAAAGCAGGTTCTGCCACGTCATGGCGGCAGCGAAGCCGCCCATCAGTTCGTTGAGTGTTTCCACGGCTAGAGTCCGATCGAGTTCAAGAGGGGAATGCCCGCCGTCGGCAGGGAGACATTGAGCCCGTAGTTGAAGGCGTAGAACGCTCCAACGGTGCCAGCGAGCGCGATGATCAGCGACGAAAGCCAGCCCCTTCGTCCGCGTACTTTGAGGTGGTACAGCAGGAAGGCGAACATGCTCAGTTGGAAGCCGAGCAGGTCAAGCACTGCGGCCAGGACCGCGAGGCTCACGACGACGGCAATCACCAGCCGCCCGTCCACTCCCCCGGGCGTTTCGCTGGGGTTGCGCAGTTCCTGGAACAGCCACACGACGGACATGGCGACCAGCAGGACCCCCATGGCGAAGGGGAACATTCCCGGTCCGGGACCAAGCGACGTCCAGAGACCCAAATCGATTGAGCTCACCAGGACGTAGACGCCGACTACGACGAAAACGCTGATGCCCGCGAGTACTGATTTCGCGATCCGCCCCTTGAGCCGAGGCTCGGCCATAAGTGACTCCGTTGTCATGGTTTCCTTCTTACGTTCGATGGTTCCTTACATTCTGCGGATTCGCATTTCATAGAATGAAAGAACATTGCGTATGGAGAAATAGTGACAGGCGACACATGGCCTGTCAAGCGCAACGAACTTACATACAATGAAAGAATGACCGTGAACTCCACGCACTCCGCCCATGCAGCCGAGGACGGACCCAAGGCCGGCAACATGCGCTCCCTTTCCAGGGCCATGGAGGTATTCGCCGAGCTGCAGCGCGCGGAACGCCCTCAACGGCTCAGCGATCTTGCGCGGACCTGCGGTATGAGCCTTCCCACCACGCTGCGCATTCTGAGGGTCCTGCAGGACTTCGGGATGGTCAGCCAGACCGACAAGTCGTACCGCGTGGGTCCGGCCGTCCTGCCGGCAGCCCGGAGCTACCTGGAAAATGACCCGCTGGTGGTCGCAGCGCGCCCCATCCTGCAGCAGGTAGCTTCCCAAACGGGGCTCACGGCCTCGCTTTACACGCGGCTGGGCTTCGAACGCATCCTCGTGGCCAGGGTGGACGGTGAATCCCCCTTGCGTTACGACCTCCCCCTAGGCAAGCGCCTGCCACTGACCGTGGGCGCCGCAGGAAAAATCCTCCTCGCCTCACTCTCCGACGCCGAACTGGACCAAGTGACGGCCGCTGCGATAGCTGCGGGACATGAAAAGGACACCTTCACCACTGACGAACTCCGGAGCCGACTGCCGGAAGAGGGTGCCGATTACGCCTACTCAGAAGACGAACGTGCAACGGGCGTGCTCTCAGTGGCCGTCGCCGTTCCGCATCGCACCGGACGCCCAAGCGAATCCATCTCCCTCACCAGCCCAGTGGAGTCCGTCACCGACAAAGCGTTGAGGGCCGGCGTACCGGAACTAAGGCGTGCAGCGGGCCGGCTTTCGGAGCTGCTGGAAGGGTCCGTCTACTAGCGCAGCAACAGTCTTCGGGCGGACATTAGCCAGCAACCTGACGACTCACTTCTCCCAAGTTCGACAAACCGCATGCGGTCGTGCCTAGCATGAATACTCTGGGTAAGCCCGGGTACGTGAACTCTTGAACGACCCCCTCGGAAGGTCGGCGCCAGCGCCGGCCACGTAAAGGAGAATGCTGTGCGGGAGCCTGTAGTCAACGAGAGCGCGGCAGAAGTCAGCGCTGATCCATCTGAATCACAGGAAGAACCGCAGGTAACTGAGGAAACCGCAACAGAGTCACCGGAAATCACGTTCGACGAGCAGTTCTACCCTGCGCGGCCCAAAGCGCTGAGGCCGATTGCCCGCCGTCGTCAGTTCTTTGCAGCCCGACCGTCCCTGGAGTTCGACGGACTGAACTCCACGTACGTCGATTGGCTGCGCAACCAGTCCATGCTCGGCGACGCCAACACCATGGCCCGGCAGCTTTCGGGGCAAGCCAGCATGTGGCAGAACTCCTACGCCAGGCCGAACCCGCGCTCGGCAGTGGAGCGCGCACCTGTCTGGTTCACGGCCTACCCACTGTCCTTCATCACCAAGGACGGCCAGTCGTTCCTTTCTGCGCTCGGTGACCCTGCACTGTGGGATGCGTTCAGCCAGATCGGCATCCGGGGGCTGCACACTGGGCCGGTCAAGCTTGCCGGCGGCATCCGCGGATGGTCGCAGACACCCAGCGTCGACGGACACTTCGACCGCATCAGCATGGCGATCGACCCTGCGTTCGGCACCGAGGAAGAATTCCGGCAGATGTGCGAGGTCGCCGTCGAGCACGGCGGCACGATCATCGACGACATTGTTCCCGGGCACACGGGCAAGGGGGCTGACTTCCGGCTTGCTGAAATGAACTTCCGGGACTACCCCGGCATCTATCACATGGTGGACATCCCGGAAGAGGACTGGCACCTGCTGCCGGACGTTCCCGAGAACGAGGACTCCGTCAACATAAGCCCCGAGACGGAGAAGGCCCTCCAGCAGGCCGGCTACATCATCGGCCGCCTGCAGCGGGTCATCTTCTACGAGCCGGGCGTGAAGGAAACCAACTGGAGCGCGACCAAGGCAATCGTCGACACCACCGGCAAGAAACGCCGCTGGGTGTACCTCCACTATTTCAAGGCCGGGCAGCCGTCCATTAACTGGCTGGACCCCACCTTTGCCGGCATGCGCCTGGTGGTGGGCGATGCCCTGCATTCCCTGCTGGACCTTGGAACGGGCGCATTGCGCCTGGACGCCAACGGCTTCCTGGGTGTTGAGAAAAGCGCCGAGGAGGAGCCGGGCTGGTCCGAAGGCCACCCGTTGTCCGAGGCAGCGAACCAGCTGATCGGCTCGATGATCCGCAAAGTTGGTGGCTTCTCCTTCCAGGAACTCAACCTCACCATTGATGACATCAAGGCCCAGTCCGAGTCGGGTCCGGACCTGTCCTACGACTTCGTCACCAGGCCCGCCTACCACTACGCCCTGGTGACCGGCGATACCGAGTTCCTGCGCCTGACCTTGAAGCTCGCCATGGAAATCGGCGTCGACCAGGCGTCCTTGGTCCACGCACTCCAGAACCACGACGAACTGACCTACGAACTGCTGCACTTCGCGGCCGGCCACAGGGACGACATTTTCGAGCTCGGCGGGGAAGAACTGACGGGGGCGGAGGTGGCCGAGAAAGTCCAGGACACCCTGCGGGAGCGCCTCACAGGTGAGAACGGCCCTTACAACGCCGTCTTCACCACCAACGGCATCGCCTGCACCACCGTCAGCTTCATCATGGCCACTTTGGGGATCAAGGACCCGGACGCCATCACGGCGGAACAGGAAGCCCAAGTACTGGATGCCCACGTCCTGCTGTCCATGTACAACGCTTTGCAGCCGGGCGTCTTCGCACTGTCCGGTTGGGACCTCACCGGCATCACTGCCCTGGACCGTGAAACTGTCCGCGAGTTGACGTCCCAGGGCGACACCCGCTGGATCAACCGCGGAGCCCACGACCTCATGGGGACCAGCCCGGACGCAACGACCTCCTTGGCGGGCATGGCCCGGGCACGGAGCCTCTACGGCCCGCTGCCCGAGCAACTCAAGGATCCGGCGTCCTATGCGCGGCGGCTCCAGAAGATCCTCACGGTGCGGGAAGAGTCCGGGATCGCAACCAGTACGCTCCTGGATGTCCCGGACGTGTCCAACCGTGGACTGTTGGTGATGGTCAACCAGCTCGCTGACGGAGCGGTGCAAGTGACGGTCCTGAACTTCTCCGACCAGGACATCGCAGGCAGCATCCAGTCCTCGCATCTGGTGCCTGGCGCGACGGTCCACGATCTGTTCAGCGGCGAAGACGTGGGCCAGGTGGATGACCTGGGCAGCTTCTTCCTGGAACTGCGGCCCTTCCAGGGCACGGCACTCCTGTTGAAGGATCCGGTCGCCGAGGACGAAGCTACCGAATAGGAAGCCCGACGTTCCGCGAGTTGGCACCTAATGACTTTGCCCCCAAAACATGGGCATTAAATGCCAACTCGCGGGCTCACCAACTCTGGACCAGGAACGCTGCACCGGTCGGAGAGCACACGCCGGGGTCCCTGGTACCGGGCGCGAGTCCTCCTCCGAACGCAAAGTCGTCGCCCACATTGACTGCAGTTCCGTCGGGCAAAATGACTCCCGTCCCGGTGACCTGGGTTCCGAAGGGGAAGATGAGGCCCGTCGATGTTCCGTCCGGGCGGATTTCGGCGAAGCACCCTCCGCTGTTCAGGCCGAGCCTGCCTGAGTTGAGAGCCTCCATGAAGACGTTGACGCCTTGATCCGTAGAGACGGCGGCCTTGTTGCCGTTGCCTCCGACGACGATTTCGGCAGCGCCCGTCGCCGCCTTGGCGCCAATAATTTCGGGCAATGATGGAGACGCGGACGAATCTGCTTCCGGTGCGGCAGCAGAGGGGGTGGCGGCTGGACCCGCCTGCTCACTGAGCGGCGCGGACAGGGACGACGCCACGAAAACACCGGCGAGGACTGCCGCTGCCGCCAACCCGGCCCCCGCAGCCAGCCGGAAACGTCGACGCGGGCGTCGCTGATGGAAGTCGTCGATGGAGCCGCCAGGTACGAGTTGCTCCGAGTCAGTGAACCTGACAGCAAGGCTTTTCTCCCGGCTCCGGGCCAGTTCCTCTTCCGTGACGGCCACGCCCGGATCGGCGCCCGTCAATCGTTCCACAGCGGCCGTTTCCTCATGCCTCATCGCTGCACATCCTCTGTCTCTCGCTCTGCCCGAAGTAGTTGGCTGAGATGTCTTCGAGCCCGGTGCAGCCGCATCCTGACAGCGGTGGCCGAGACATCGAGCAGTTCGGCAACTTCGGCCGAGGTGAAGCCGTCCCAGTACGTCAGGAGGAGGACCTCACGGTCCTCGGGCTTGAGCCGGTCCAGCGCGTCCCGCACCTCGCCGTCGTCGCTAACCGGTTCCCTGGTCTGCTGCCGTTCCAGTTGCTGCGCGAGGTTCATCGAGCGGACGGCGGAACGGTTGTGGTTGCGGAGAACATTCCGGGCAATACCGAACACGATCAGCACGGACAATTCCTGGTCCTGACGGCACTTCTCCCAGGCGATGCGGAAGACTTCGGCGCATAGGTCCTCGGCAGCGGACGGGTCCCCGGCGCGCCGCCGGAAATAGCGATAGACCTTGTCATGGCAGGCCGAGTGGGCTGCCAGGAAGTGTTCCTGTCTGGCCGGCTCCACGCGATCTCCTTGGTCCGTCTGCACGCTCATACCCGGTTAATGTCCGGCAGTCAGAAGAATGTAACGGAACTTTTCAGGAAAAGCGCGACGTCGGCACTTACGGTAAGTGCCGACGTCGCGGTTTGCCGGGTTTTGCGCGTAGAGCGACTAGTCGCCTACGGCGTCGCGGCCGCGGCGGACGATCAGCGGATCCGCCGGGAAGACCACCGAGGTGTCCTTGTCCTCGTAGTCGAATTGGTTGAGGAAGAAGCGCATGGCGTTGATCCTGGCACGCTTCTTGTCGTTGGACTTGATGGTGATCCACGGCGCGTGGTCGGAGTCCGTGTGGAGGAAGGTCTGCTCTTTGGCCTCGGTGTATTCATCCCAGCGGCCCAGTGAGGCTAGGTCCATTGGTGAGAGTTTCCAGCGCCGCACGGGGTCGATCTGGCGGATCGCGAAACGGGTGCGCTGCTCTTGCCGGGTCACGGAGAACCAGAACTTGGTGACGTGGATTCCGGCGTCCACCAGCATTTTTTCAAAGACGGGCGCCTGGCCCATGAAGGTGTCGTATTCCTCGTCGGTGCAGAACCCCATGACGCGTTCCACGTTGGCCCGGTTGTACCAGGACCTGTCGAACATGACGATCTCCCCGGCAGTGGGCAGGTGCTGGATGTAGCGCTGGAAATACCACTGGCCCTGCTCGCGGTCGGAGGGCTTGGCGAGCGCCACGGTCCGGGCCGAGCGGGGATCCAGGTGCTCGGTGAAACGCTTGATGGTTCCGCCCTTGCCTGCGGCGTCCCTTCCTTCGAACACGATCACATGCTTCAGGCCCAGATCCTGGCCCCAGTATTGGAACTTCAACAGCTCGATCTGCAGGTGGTACTTCTCGATCTCGTACTCGTCGCGGGTCATCCGCTCCGGGTAGGGGTATTCGTCGCTCCATGTTTCCACGGCCGATCCGCCGGGATCGATGAGCTCAGGGTCTTCCCCTTGGCCTCCGCTGATGGTGTATCCCAGCTCCACCAGATGGTCGATGGTCTCGCGCAGGTTGTCCCTGACCCACCAGTTGTCCAGCGATGTGGCGAGTGGGTTTGCGTCCGTCATGCGGTCCTCCTGCTAAGCCGTGTGGTGCACGGCAGGCTAGCAAGGCTTGGTGACGGGAACATGAACAGCCTGCAGGTCGATCCAATAGCGGCGGAAGGGCCGCCCATCGGCGTCGGTTCGCGCATCCTCAAGGAGCCCGCCCGCGCGTTCAATGGTCTTGGCGGACGCGGCATTGGAGTCATCGCAGGTCAAGAGAACCCGATCAGGCTCTCCTCGTGCAGCCAGGTGAGCGCACAGTTCCTGGAGGGCCCAGGATGCCGCCCCCCGTCCACGATCGGATGGCCTTACGCCGTAGCCGATATGCCCGCCGGAGTTCAGGAGGGCTGGAGTGAGATAGTGGCGGAACGCAATGGAGCCCACATACCGCGGGCCCTCAGTTATCCACCGGAACGTGCAGGGAACAATACCGTCCTTTTCGACGGCCCGTTCAGCATCCAGGAGCTTGCGGACCCAGCGCTCAAAGCCCTTTTGACTGGTGACGTCATCCCCCGGGAACAGCCCGGCACCGTCCTGGTGGGCACCGTCCCACTCGCTGTGGGACTCGGTAAACGACTGATAAAAGGAAGCATCCGGAGCAACGAGGGTGAACATCACACGACTATATTCGGCTGGGGCGGTGTATGCCCGCGCGGCACTTTCCTGCCTTGGACGGCCGCGTGCGTCTTGCGCAGCGCTGAGATGGAAGCGTCGTACGAATGCTGGGCGACCCCCACGAAAAGGCAATCAACCACCATCATCTGGGCGATCCGGCTCCCCATCGCGCCTGGTCTGAAGGGTGTCTCACGCGCTGCGGTGCTGAGCACAATGTCGGCGGCACGGCCCAACGGCGAGTCAGCATGGTTGGTGATGGCGATCGTAGTGGCCCCGGTATCCTTGGCCGCCCTGAGGAAATCGATCGTATCCGCGGTGGTGCCCGAGTGTGAGATGCCCACCGCCACACCGTTCTCGTCCAAAAGCGCTGCGGACGTCAACGCGACATGAACTTCGGGCCAGTTGAAGGACGTCAGGCCTATCCGGTGCAGTTTCTGCTGCAGGTCGTGGCCGACCAACCCTCCGGCGCCCACACCAAAGATGTCGATCTTCCGCGAGCGGGTGATGACCTCGATGGCTGTGGCCAGTTCGTGAACGTCGAGCACCTGGGCGGTGTCAGCGATGGACATCGTTTCGTTGAAAGCGATCTTGGAAATGATGTCGGGAAGCGAATCCGACGGGTTCACGTCGTCGTAAACCGTAGCGGGCACGGGGTTGGCTGAACTCTCCCTGGCAGCTTCCCTGGCGAGGTCGAGGCGCAGCTCGGAGTACCCGCGGTAGCCCACCTTTTTGTAGAAGCGGACAACTGACGTGGTGGACGTTCCGCAGTGCTCGGCGAGGTCGCCGATGGACAAAGTCGCGGCCCGTGATGGGTCCACCAGGACAAGCTCGGCAACAGAGCGCTCGGACGGGCGAAGGGCCGGAAGGGCAGATCTGATCCGGACCAAAACAGTACGCGATGCCTGCGTGTTCAGCTCCTGGTCCACGGCGGACTCCTTCCAACGGCTGGGTCCAAAAGTACGCGCTTGTAAATAAGTTACCTAAACGTGGATACGAAGGTAAGTCATTGACGCATCTCCACGAGGGGAATACGGTCGATGTAAGGAAAATCACAAATGTTGTCAAGGAATCCCCACCTGAGCACGGCAGCACCTTTCCGAAAGGCACCCCATGAACCTCAACCGCAGAAGACTGATCCATGCCTCGGGGCTGGCCGCAGCGGCCGCCGTCGTCGCACCCTTCACGCCTGCCGCCGTCGCGCAGCCGCCGGGCACGCGACCCGGAAAGCCGGGAGCCGCCGTCAACGGAGCCGACCTCGCCGCCGCCGATAACTGGAGCATCTTCGCCGGTCGCAAGGTAGGTGTCATCACCAATCCCACCGGCGTCCTGGCCAACTTCCGCTCCATCGTGGACGACATGGCGGACAAGGGCGTCGACGTCGGGGCCGTCTTCGGACCCGAGCACGGCTTCCGCGGAACCGCCCAGGACGGCGGCAGCGAAGGCACCTCGGTGGACCCGCGGACCGGCATCACCGTCTATGACTCCTACGGCGCCGAAGTTGCCGACTACGTGGGCTTTTACGAAGCATCCGGCGTGGACACCATCTGCTTCGACATCCAGGACGTCGGAGCCCGGTTCTATACCTACATCTGGACCATGTGGGGCGCCATGCAGGCGGCGTCCCGGACCGGCGCCAAGTTTGTGGTCCTGGACCGCCCCAATCCCATCGGCGGCCAGGCGCGCGGACCGGTCCTCCAACCCGGCTTCGAGTCCGGAGTGGGACGGTTGGGCATAGCCCTGCAACACGGCATGACTGTGGGCGAGCTCGCCACCTGCTTCAACGCCGTCCACCTCCCGGCCGCCGGTCTCACGCCCATCAAGGACCTTCACGTGGTGCAGGTTCAGGGATGGCGCCGCGAGATGACCGGACCGGATAACAGGGCTGCCTGGATTCTCCCGAGTCCCAACATGCCCACGCCGGAAACAGCCACCTTGTATCCCGGTACAGCCTTGTTCGAGGCGACCAACATGTCCGAAGGCCGCGGAACCACCCGGCCTTTCGAAATCATCGGCGCGCCTTATGTGGACTACCGATGGGCCGAAGCGTTGAACGGCAAGGGTCTCAACGGCGTCACCTTTCGTGAGGCTTACTTCCAGCCCACGCTGTCGAAAAACCAAGGCCTCATCTGTGGGGGCGTCCAGGTCCACATCACCGACGCCACCCGCGTTGAAGCGCTTGAGGTGGGCACCCACATGCTGGTCGAAGCCAAGCGTCTGTACCCGGGCTTCGACTGGCGCGGCGACGGCGGCCGTTGGATGGGCCTACTGAGCGGTTCGGCCCGCTTCGCCGAACAGCTCGACGCCGGCGCTGACGCCAGGACGATCATGGACAGCTGGCGGCAGGAACTGGGTCAGTTCGTTCGCGATACCCGCCCGTACCTCCTCTACAACGGGCCACGCTAAGCGCGCAGAAACACCCCGCCTCAACCAACAAACAAGGACGATGGGATTGGGATCCACATGTACAGAAAAGGAACTACCCTCATGACGGCGGCCGCCACGGCGCTGCTCATGACCGGCGCGGGCACTGCAGTTGCCGCCGTGCCCACCAGCACGGTAATGACGACGGCGGCCTCCCCCTCACCGGACATCGACGCAATGATTGCGGGCATGACTCTGGACGAAAAGATCGGTCAGATGACGTGGACCCATGTTTATGGTTCGTCCGCGGATGACACGTCCATGGCGTCAAGCAACCAGGAGCGGTACGGCGTCAATACGCCAGCCGAGGTGGTGGAGAAGTACAACCTGGGCGGCGTCCTCTACTTCGCTTGGTCCGGCAACACGGCCAACCCCGGGCAGGTTGCAGGCCTTTCGAACGGCCTGCAGAAGGCGGCCGTGGGCGCAGACGGAAAAGGCATTCCGCTGGCCGTGACCATCGACCAGGAAGGTGGCCTTGTGGCCCGGATCGGGCCGCCCGCCACTGTACTCCCGGGCAACATGGCACTGGGTGCCACCGGAGATGAGGAGCTTGCACGGGCCCAGGGCGGAATCCTGGGGTCGGAGATGCGCGCCATGGGCATCAACGTGGACTTCGCCCCGGTATTGGACCTCAACTCCAACCCGGACAACCCTGTCATCGGAATCCGTTCCATGAGTGAAGACCCCGCACTGGTCAGCAAACTTGGCGTCGCCCAGATCGACGGCCTGCAGGCACATAACGTGGGGGCTGCGGCCAAGCACTTCCCCGGCCACGGCGACACTTCAGTGGACTCCCATTACGGACTGCCAACGGTCACCTACGACCGCGCGACCCTGAACAAGCACCTCCAGCCGTTCAAAGCCGCGATCGATGCCGGCGTGGACATGGTCATGACCGCACACATCATTGTCGAGGCCATCGATCCGGACATGCCGGGAACCCTGTCCCACAAGGTGCTCACCGGCCTGCTCCGTGATGAGCTCGGCTTCAAGGGGCTCGTCACCACCGACGCTTTGGACATGGCCGCGATGGCCGCCGAATGGCCCCAGGAAGAAATCGCGGTCAAGGCCATCCAGGCCGGGTCCGACATCCTCCTCAACTCCCCCGACGTGGAGGCGTCGTTCGCCGGGGTGCGTGCCGCCGTCGGGTCCGGAGAGATCACTGAAGCCCGCCTGGACGAGTCCGTCCGACGGATCCTCGAATGGAAGGTCAAGCGCGGCGTCTTCGACCAGCCCATGACCGATCCCGGCGCCGTGGACACGCTTGTTGGCACTGCCGAAAACCTCGGCACGGCCAATCTGATCTCCGACCGCGCCGTCACGTTGGTCCGCAATGAGGACCGCGTCCTGCCGCTCCCGTCCAAGAGCTCGGTGCTCATGGTTGGTTCCGGTTCAGCGTGGCCGGAACTGGCAGGTCCCATGCTCAAAGAGCAAGGATTCGCGGTCACTGAAGATTACGAGAATGGCGCATCGCCCTCCGCGGCCTACCGGGCCCGGGCGGTGGCCGCTGCCCGAGGAGTGGATGCGGTCGTCTTCGCTTCCTACAACGCCACCGGCAACGCTGCGCAACAGCAGATGGTGGCTGAGCTCGCGGCGACCGGAACGCCGGTGATCGTCATTGCCACGCGCAACCCTTACGACATCAACGTCTTCCCGGGCGCCGACGCCGTTCTCAACAGTTACGGGGTCAAGGAGGTCAACTTCCATGGCGCCGTCCGCGCCATTGCCGGCGCGGTCAACCCCAGCGGCAAACTGCCGGTGAACGTCCCGAAGGCCGACGGCGACGGCGTCCTTCTGCCGCTCGGTTTCGGCCTCAGCTATGACACCGCGACGCCGGCAGCCGTCACCTTCACGGACCGGCCGGGCAAGGGGCAGGATTCGTACACCATCCCCGCAGTTCAGGGCGTGACGTACCTCGTTGACGGCAAGGAGGTTGCAGCTGGGTCCTACCGGAAGCCGGCGGGCACCGTGACAGTCACCGCTGCACCGGACAAGGGGTACGTCTTCACGGACGGCGCCGTCACCGAGTGGAGCCACACCTTCACCACAGGGCTCCCCAACCCATAGGAAGAGCTACACCACCGGAGAGTTCATCAGTGCGACCGTGATGAGCAGGGCAATCCCGAACATCGGCAGGCAGAGAACTGCGTTGGTCAGGCGGTTGTCCCTCATCACGGCCACGAACTCCCGAAGGAACGCGCTGGGCACAAAGTACCTGGCGGTCGGAGCACCCACCACCTCTGCGTTGATCTTCTGCCGACGGGACAGGAGGGCGGCGCGGAGTACGTGGTAGTTGTTGGTGCACACCAGCAGCGGCCCCTGGATTCCCCTGTCAGCCAGCAGTGCGACGGAGTAGGCAAGGTTCTCGCGGGTGGTGGTGGCTTTGTTCTCCTCCACCACATCGCCGGGAGCGGCACCCTTGGTCACCAGGTAGTCCTTCATCGCCGAGGACTCGGGCCGGGGTTCATCGGGGCCTTGGCCCCCGGAAGGTACCAAAACTGGCCTGACCGGGGTGACGGCGTCGTAAATTTCCAGAGCCTTGTTCAGGCGTGCGGCGAGCAGCGGCGGAACCTTGCCGTCAATGAGCCCTGAACCCAGGACGATGACCGCCGCCGGGTTCGGGCTGAAGCGCATCTTGGAGTACACCACGGCATAGCCCAGGAACACCACGAATGCGCAGCCGAGGTAGGCGCAGAGGAAGAACGCAAGGGCTGCGATGCCGGCCAGTACGGGCTGCCCGCTCAGCACGAAGAGGAAGGCCACCACCGGTGCCAGGAAAACAGCCATTCCCACTGCCATGGGCAAAAAGCTGGTGATGCTTGGGCCTTCCCTGCGGACCATGGTGACGCCGTTCGCGAGCAAGAAGCCGGCGAAGACGAAAATGCTGATCACGGGCACTACGACAATTACGAGGTTCAGCCATTCGAACCATGGATTCAGGTCAATCAGGAAATCCAGGAGGGCCTGCAGTAGAAACCAGGCCGCAACCAGAAGGAAGACGCCATTCCTTAGCCGGCGCCGGTCCGACTGGAATGAGGCAAGGAAAAGGCCCGCAAAGAGAAGTCCTAGGACCAGGGTCAGCATGATCCAAGCCTATGCGGTGCAGTTACCACTCGCGGTGTCTCGTGGAGGCTTTGGGATGAGGGAGGCTCCGTGAAGTCAGAGGCCAATCTTTCCGGCAAAGTCGACAAGAGCTCCAGCTACAGCGCCCGGGTGACTCAGCGTGGCGTAGTGACCGCCCGGGATCTCCACTGGTTCGATGCCCAGCCGGTCGCGTATCTGGCGACTCATGAACGACGCAGGGAAGAGCAAATCGTCGCGGCACAAAATCCCCAGGGTTGGCACGCTCGGATGCTTTCCCGGCCAGGGGTCTGACATCCATGCACCTTGCTGGTCACGCTCCCTGTCGGTGGCCTGTTGCACCAATTCCGCGGGGACAAGATTGAAATATGGTTCGTCGGGGATGGTCTCGCGGTCATGGCCTGTCTTGGTCCACCACTCGCCGAAGGTCTCCCCCGGCATCGGAATCATTGCCGAGAGGTACACAAGGCCGTTGGAATGGAGCTTTTCGCAAACCAACGGTGCCGTGAAACCGCCCAGCGAGTGCCCCACCACGATGGTGTGCGGGGCTTTGCCAACGGCGGCCGTCGCTGCGCGGGCGTAGTCTTCAAGCCGGGCATCAACGTCTTCGATGGGCAGGTCGACGGCCACCACGTCATGCCCGGCCGCTTCAAGAAGCGGGCCAACCAAATGCCAGTCCCACGCCGTGGAACCACCGCCGTGGACCAGTACGAAAGTCGTCATCATGCCCCGTTTCACGTCAGGCCGTGTGCGCTGTCACCAATACATCGGGCGCTCTCTGAACGATACCCGCGTCAGTTTCAACGGGCAGCCCGTTCCTGATCCAATATTCGATGCCTCCTATCAACTCCTTCACGGAGTAGCCGAGTTCCGCGAACGCGAGCGCAGCAAAGGTGCTGCCGTTGCAGCCCGGGCCCCAGGAATACACCACTACCTGTGAGCCAGCGGGGACAAGGTCCGGAGCCTGGGATGGGATCAGCGCCGTAGGTATATGTACGGCTTGAGGAATATGTCCGTGGTCCCAGGAAGACCGGCGTCGGGTGTCCACGATAAACAGCGTTTCCGGGTCCGCCTCGGCCACCTCCATGACATCAATCTCGCACTGAAGCTTGGCCCGGAAATAGTCGGCGGGATCGAGCTTCATTCCAAAACTCCCGGCTTGATCGTCGGACGCCATTCAGTCACCTTGCCTTATTGAGGGTTCTTTCACCTCCTCACCATACCCCCTGGGGGTACTTGACGCATACCCCCTTGGGGTATAGGTTGAGGACATGAATTCACCAGACCTGAAACTGAGCCACCCGGATGCGCCAGTCATCGAGGTGGACCTGGAACCCTCCGCGCACCACGGCTACACCAGCAATAAGGACGCGTACCTCAAGAGGTTGAAACGAATCGAAGGCCAAGTCCGCGGGATCGCGCGCATGGTGGAAGACGACAAATACTGCATCGACATCCTCACGCAGGTCGCAGCTGCCACCAAAGCCCTCCACGCAGTGAGCCTGGGCCTCGTTGAGGAGCACATCGGCCACTGCGTCGTTGGCGCTGCCTCCGAGCCCGACCCCGAAGCCCGCGCCGAACAAATCGACGCGAAAGTCAAGGAGGCCACCGATGCCATCGGGCGCCTGCTGCGGTAACCCCGCTACCACTCACCACACCATCCAACTCAGCACCAAGGAGCACTCCATGAGCCAGACCATCCAGACCAACGTGAACGTTTCCGGCATGACCTGCGGCCACTGTGTTTCCAGCGTGAGCGAAGAACTCGAATCTCTTAGCGGCGTCCAGAATGTCGCTGTCGACCTCAACCCCGGCGGTCTGTCCACCGTCACCATCACATCCATCCATGAACTCTCGCCGTCAGAAATTGGCGAGGCCGTGGCAGAAGCCGGCTACCTGGTGGTAGCCAACGAAGCCTAGGGGGCTCCCTTGAGTAACCAGGAAACCTTCAACCAACCCGCACAACGGGTGATCGAGCTGGACATTGAGGGCATGACCTGCGCCTCATGCGTCAATCGGGTGGAACGGAAACTGGGCAAGCTCGAAGGCGTCGAGGCGAGCGTCAACCTGCCCCTCGAATCAGCCCATGTCACCGTCCCCGCCACCGTGACGGACCAGCAGATCGTGGACACGGTCAATGCGACGGGGTACAAAGCCACCCTGCGCCAGGCACCCGCGCCGCATACCCGCCCGGCCGCCGGTGACACGGCAAACAGTCCCGGGCATGAGCATCACAATCATCATCACGACGCCGAGCCCATGCACGACGAGCATTCCGGGCACGAAAACCATATGGATCACGGTCCGTCGGCATCGACACTCCGGCCGCGCCTGATCCTGGCTGCCGTCCTGACCGTTCCTGTGTTTGCGATCTCCATGATTCCCGCCCTGCAGTTCGCCAACTGGGGCTGGGTTGTGGGCGCCCTGGCGCTGCCGGTGGTGAGTTGGGCAGCTTGGCCCTTCCACAGGGCTGCTGCCATCAATGCGCGGCATCTTGCGTCCACCATGGACACCCTTGTTTCCATTGGTGTGATCGCGGCCTACGTGTACTCGGCCTGGCAGCTGTTCGCCGACCCGCGAATGACCGAACACCCCGGCATGGAAAGCATGTCCGGCGGGGGGCTGTACTTCGAGGTCGCGGCTGTTGTCACCACGTTCCTCCTCCTGGGCCGTTACCTGGAAGCGAACGCGAAGGCCAAAGCGGGCAATGCCCTCAAGGCCCTCCTGAACCTGGGCGCGAAGGATGCAACCATCCTCGAACGGGGCATTGAGCGGAAGATCCCTGCGGATCAGCTCCTCGTGGATGATGTGTTCGTTGTCCGCCCCGGCGAGAAGATCGCGACGGACGGCGTTGTCACGGACGGCGCTTCCGCCGTCGACGCTTCCTTGGTTACCGGCGAATCGGTGCCGGTTGAAGTGGGGCCGGGCAGCACGGTGACCGGGGCTACGATCAATACCTCCGGGCGCCTGTTGGTCCGGGCCACGCGCGTTGGCTCCGACACCACGCTCGCCCAGATGGGGCGGCTGGTCAGCCAGGCCCAAACGGGCAAAGCGCCGATTGCGCGGCTCGCGGACAGGATCAGCTCGGTCTTCGTCCCGATCGTGCTGGTCATCGCGCTGGCAACGTTCGTGCTCTGGCTGTTCATCTCCGGCGACCTGAATGCCGCATTCACCGCCGCCGTTGCTGTCCTGGTGATCGCTTGCCCCTGCGCCTTGGGTCTGGCGACGCCGGTTGGCCTGCTGACCGGAACGGGTCGTGGAGCCCAATTGGGCATCCTCATCAAGGGTCCGCAGGTTCTCGAGGACACCCGGCACGTTGACACCATCCTGTTGGACAAGACCGGTACCGTTACCAGCGGCAAGCTGGCCGTGGACCACACCGTAGCCCTGAACGGGCATTCCCCCGCCGCAGTGCTCACCCTGGCGGGTGCCGTCGAGTCAGCGTCGGAGCACCCGATCGCCCACGCGATTGCCGCCGCGGCAAAAGACGCAATGCCCGACGCCGGAGCCCTGCCTGCCGTGGACGGCTTCAGTTCCGCTCCCGGCGGCGGAGTGCGGGGCCGGGTTGTGCTGGACGGCAGCCCGAAGGCTGTGGTCGTAGGTCGCTCGGGTTGGCTTGAAGAAAACGGTATCTCCCTCGAAGCGGGCCATCGGGAAATGCTGGCAGCCGAGGAGAACGGGGGCGCCACCGCCATCTGGGTCGCCGTCGACGGAGTACCGGCTGGAATTGTGAGCCTGAGCGACACCATCAAGCCCGGCTCGGCGGCAGCGATCCAGAAGCTGAAGGATCTGGGCATCCGTCCGATACTGCTGACCGGAGACAACGCTGCCGTGGCCGCCCAAGTGGCTGCCGCCGTCGGAATATCCCCGGAGGACGTATTCGCCGGGGTGCTGCCGGAAGGAAAAGTGGAGGCAGTTCGGAAGCTTCAGGCCTCCGGGGCGACAGTCGCCATGGCCGGAGATGGTGTCAACGACGCCGCGGCCCTGGCGCAATCGGATCTGGGGATCGCGATGGGGTCCGGCACAGATGTCGCCATCGAAGCCTCGGATCTGACGGTCATGGGCAGCGACCTGGGTCAGCTCGTCCAGGCAATCGAACTGTCCCGGAAGACCCTCTCCACGATCAAGACCAACTTGTTCTGGGCGTTCTTCTACAACGCGATCGGCATTCCCGTAGCCGCGTTGGGGCTGCTGAATCCGATGATCGCGGGGGCAGCGATGGCGGCCAGCTCGGTCCTGGTGGTGGCCAACTCGCTTAGGCTGCGCTCGTTCGGCAAATAGCTTCGTGGAAGGCCTGGGCTACGCGGTTCCGAAGCGGACCGCAGCCCGGGCCTTTGCCTTGGCCGCTTCCTCGTCCCGGTTCTTGGCCGGCGCGTGGCTCACCAACGAGTCCAGAAGATGTTGCGTAATGTGTGCGATTTCGTGGACAGCCTCGGCAAAGGCTTCCTCGTTGGCCTTGGAGGGCTTGGTGGATCCGCTGATCTTTCGCACGTATTGGAGGGCAGCGGCCTCCACTTCCTCGCTGGTGGCATGCGGTTCGAAGTTATGCAGAGTCCTGATATTCCGGCACATAACCCCATGCTAACCATGGGCAGTGCTGCATGGGGAGGGGTGCCCATCGACGGGTTCGCGATTCCCGGGATAGGTTTTAGCTATTGGATCTTCCGGATGAGCCGGAGGCCGCTGGGGATGCCGAAGAGCTCGGGTCCGAACAAATGAAGGAGAATCTCATGGCTATTTGGGGTGCAGATGTTGATCAGCTTCGTCAGCTCGGTAACAAGCTGAAGGCAGGTGCCGAGCACATCGAGCAGCAGCGTTCACAGCTGAAGGGTGCACTCGACGGCACCGACTGGAAGGGTCCGGACGCTGACAAGTTCCGCGGCGAGTGGGACAGCCAGCACGCTTCCAACCTGAAGAAGGTTGCCGATGCTCTTCGCGAAGCCGGCGATCGCGCTCAGAAGAACGCTGAGCAGCAGCAGCAGGCTTCCAACTAAGACAGTTGGGAAAATGCCCGGACGCACAAGCGTCCGGGCATTTTTGTGTTCACAGCAGAACCCGCAGTTATCCGCGTTTGCCTTCAATGCACGGCAAGGCGACCCGACACGGCCGCGGGGCCGTGCTTCAGTCCCGGGAAGCTCCGGCGACAGGCCCCGAAGGTACAGGCTCGACGTCGTTCGGGTGATCCAACGCGTGGGCGACAACGGCACGACGGTCCCCGCGCAGTTCGTCCACACGGACCAGGACCACGCCGCCCACAATCAGGAGACCGCCCAGCAGTTGGATTGGGCCGGGGAGTTCGCCCAACAGGAGCCAAGCCCAGATCACGGCGAACAGCACTTCCGTCAGGGACACGAACGAGGCCACCTTCGATCCCAGGCTCCGGGCCGCCATGATTCCGGAAACGTACGCCAGGACCGTTGCCAGGATGATCAAGCCGACGACGGACACCCACCAGGGCACGGTCCAGGGTCCCAGCGTTGTGTCTGCGGTGCTGAACGTCATGGGAAGAAGCCCCAAAAGGCCCACCAGCCACATCACCAGTGCACCTACCAGCAGACCGCCTGAGGCGAGCACCAGTGGGGGGAGGGTGTCGTTTTCCTTTGCGGTGATGAAGAAGTAGATCACCAGGCACACGGCAGCCGCCATGCCCCACAGGACGCCAACGAAGTCCACCTTCACAGCGCCGGTCAGGTCAAGAACCAGCACCAGTCCACCCAGGGACAGCAGCGCGCCGGCAGCGGTGAGTGCGCGCGGTTTGCGTCGGCTGGAGATCCACAGCCACAGCACAATCATCACCGGGGCCAGGTATTCGAGTAGCAGTGCAACGCCAACGGACAGCCGGGCTACCGCGTTGAAGTAGAAAAGCTGGCAGCCGGCTACTCCGATGAGGCCGAACAGCAGGATGGTGAGCCAGTTTTCCTTGAGCTGATGCCAACGGCCCCGGAGAGCCATGACGGCGGGAATCGCCAGGATCAGCGCCGCTCCCGTGAGGCGCACGGTAACAGCGGCGCCCGGGGACCAGCCGGTCTCCAACATCGACTTGGCGAAAGAGCCGGAGGTTCCGAAGACAGCTGAAGAGAAAAGGGCAATCCCGAGTCCCGATGCCAAGAAACTCTTTGCATCAGCCTTCGTCGTTGGAGCTGACACAGCAGCCTCCTGTCAGGAGTAAAGTGGGCTTATGGTCATGACAGTACTCCCGAAATATGTAAGGAGTCAAAGTGCTATTTGCGCCTGACACCGAAGTTGCCTTACGCAGCGTCGTCAACCTGATCAACACTGCCGCCAACGGTGAAGAACTGCTGGCCACCGTGGAGGAACTCAACTCGTTCCTGAACGCCGAGGAGTTCACGGGCTCGCGCGCCAATTCGGCCGATGAATTGACCAGCATCAAGCGCCTGCGCAGCGAACTCGCAGCACTCTGGACCTCCGATGAAGACACTGCAGCCAAGACCGTCAACAAGCTGCTCGCGGACGCAAAAGCCCTCCCACAGCTGGTCAAGCATGACCACTGGGACTGGCACCTGCACGCCACCACACCGGAAGCGCCCCTGGCTGACAGGATGGGCACCGAGGCCGCGATGGCCATCGTCGACGTGATCCGCAGCAGGGAAATGGACCGGATGCGCATTTGCGCCGCAGAGGATTGTGATGCCGTGGTGCTGGACCTCAGCCGCAACCGCTCCAAGCTTTACTGCGACACAGGCAACTGCGCCAACCGGGCCCACGTGGCGGCATACCGCGCACGGAAGGCCGCCGAAAGCGAATAACCCAGACATAATTGCGGCATGGGGGAACAGCCGAATACAGGCGCTTACGACTTTCCGGCTGGACGGACGCCGATTCCGAATACCGCCTGGGTCCGGCCCCCCGATAAACCGGACATGGCCCCGATTGCCCAATTGGCCATCGCATACCCCTTCATGGCGACAATGTGGTTCGTATGCGTGATGGCAGCAAGTCCGGGGTATGAGTTCCTGGGAACTCTCCTCTTCCTGCTGATAGGGCCACCCTTCCTGATGGGCGTTGCAGTGGCCGTCGGACTGCCTTTGCGTCTCAACCGGCGGCTAAGCCGCTGGTGGCTGGGGAATGCCCCCATGTACATTCTTCTGGCGGTCGCCGGCGTGACTCTCATCATTTCCGGGTTCAACACGCCCGAGCGCCACATAGGCGACATCGGTGGTTACCACTTCGACGTCGTCACGAGCCATGGCGGAATGCTCATGGGCGGCTGCCTTATCATCAACTTCCTCGTCGTTAGTGCATCGTTCCCGCTCCGGTTCCGAAAACGACCACGCATTGGAAGGATGGCCAAGTGACCCACCCCTCCGCGGATCGCCCAGTCCCCACACTGCGCGATTTGCCACGTGAACGCTACGGCAGCCCAGGAATGACCAGGTTCGGCCAACTCGCCCTGGCCTTCGCCTTCCTGGCCCCATCGTGGATCATGTTGCAGGTGGCAACCATGGTGGACTACGACGGCATCGGAGTGATAATCGGCCTTGTACTGGGCGGCATTCTCGTGCCGGCAGCAACCATCTCCCTCGCAGTCATGGTGGGTCTGCCCCTGCGCCTCATTCCCCCGATCAACCGCTGGTGGGCGGGCAACGGTCGAATCTACGTACTCGTGGCCGCCGCTGGCCTGGCCCTTATTGCTTCCGGGTACCTGAAAGCCACGCCTGAGACCTTAAGGCCCAACGGGATCGACTACATTCCTTCGGCACCGGACGGCGGCCTGCTCATGGGCGGCTGGTGCGTTCTCGCATTTCTTCTGGTGAACGCATCACTGCCGCTTCGCTGGCCCACTAACGCCAGCCCAGCCAAACCCACCAAAAAGCGCTCCCCCAACAACAGTGGGGAAGCGCTGGAAGGTTAGTGGCCGGCGTCGGGCGTTTCAGTCCCGCCGGAGGAGTCCGCAGCCGGCGACCCGCCGTGCGGACGCTTGGAACTGAGGTTGACCCCGGAACCCTTGCCGAGGTGGTCGGCGTTCTCCTTGTAGCTCATGGACAGCATGGCGGCCACAACGAGGCTCACAATGAACGCGATGCCTGCGCCGGTGAACGCGAGGTCGAACCGCGGAACACGCGCGCTGCCGCCGGAAGCGAAGATCAGCACGGCCACGAAGGCCAGCACGGCGAAGAAGGCGGAGAACATGAGGGGTCCCTTGACCGAAGTCCGCATCTTGCGCGGTTCTCCTGGTGTCTGGTCTGCCACGGTCTTTCCTCCAATGATGGCGGTACATGCCCGCCGGTCTGCAAAAGTTCTACAACGAGTAGAACGTCCAACTACTAGTTTACGGCCTCCGGCGAGGCTCCGGGCGCAGAGGCCTGCGTCCTCGTACCGGTGCGGGCATCATGGCGCAGCGACAGACCGGAAAGCATCCACAAGACGCCCGAGAGAATGGCGCCCCCACCTGCAACCCCCAGCAGCGCGTGCGCCCCCAGCGAAGTAAAGAATGGCAGCAGAATGCCCGTACCCACCGAAATAATGCCCGAGATGAGCCAGTCGCGGGCTACGGTATCGCGCTTCTTCAGGCCCTGCATGAACTCAAGAAGCCCAAGAACCAGCAGAGCCAGCATGGCAGAAAGAGCCACGCCTTGATCCGACTGCGTCACCAATGCGGCGAGGCCGCCCGCGGCTACCACCACTGCTACAGCTACTGGCAAAACGCGGGACATCCACACGGCCGCTGCCGTTCCTAGCAGATACAGGCCCACGGCCCACGCCAGGACCTCCACTGACGGCGAACTCCAGAAGATGGTCACCAAACCAAACAACACTGCGACCGTTGCGCGGATCAGGATGGGTTTCCACAGTCCGGCCGGCGGGGCAGCAGGAGTCTGGGCAGGAGTCGATGGAAGAGTCACCCGTCCAGTTTAGTGCGAACCCAACACCATCCACCGATCGGTCCGCGCGCGCAGCCCCAACGTCACCGCACGGGCCAACATGTAACCCAGCGCAAACGCCGCCCACAGCCACAGAAGACCCGCCTCGCCGCCGGGCTTCAGCTGGTGGACCGCCACCAGCAGCGGCAAATAGACCGCAAGATTTACGACGCCGGCAATCGCCAGATAGCGCGCGTCGCCGGCGCCAATGAGGACACCGTCCAAGACGAAGACGTACCCGGCCAGCGGCTGACCGAGCGCGAGCACCCAGAGCGCAACCGTCAGTGCCGATCGAACGCCGGAATCGGACGTGAAGATGTATCCCACCCACGGAGCCGCCACTGCCAGCAGTATGCCGGTGACCACGCCAAAGCCCGTACCCCAGCGGATCATCGTGCGGGTCAGTTCACGGGCCCTGGCTGCGTTCCGGGCTCCGAGTTCCTTGCCGATCAGGGCCTGCGCCGCAATCGCCAGCGCATCCAAGGCAAAGGCAAGGAAGGAGAAAATTGTCATGGCCAACTGATGCGCTGCCAGATTGACGGCACCCTGGGCCGTCACCACCAGGACCGTGGCGAGGATGGCCAAGCGAAGACTCAACGTGCGGAGCATAAGCCACGAGCCCACCTTGGTCATGGCCCGGATGCCGTGCCAGTCGGGCCGCAGGGACACACCATGCTGCCGCGCATTACGGCCCACCATCACCAGGTAGACGGCGGCCATGGCCCACTGCGCAATGCTGGTACCGATCGCCGAACCCGTCACGGACATGTTCAACCCGTAGACCAGGAACACATTGAGGGCTATGTTGACCGCGAATCCGGCCGTCGCCACCACCAGCGGCGTCCGGGTGTCCTGTAAACCACGAAGGACACCGGTGCCGGCGAAAATCAGGAGCATTGCCGCCAGCCCGGGCATGGACCACCGGAGGTAGTCCACGGCGAATCCCTGCACATCGCCCGATGCACCCATGAAACCGACCAAGGGCTCGGCTGCTACGAAGCCCACCACAGCGAGCACCAGCCCCAGCAGCAGGGCCAGCCAGACGCCGTCGCGCCCTGCGGCCAGAGCCTTCCCCAACTTTCCGTCGCCGATCGCGCGGGCGACCGCCAGCGTCGTCGAATATGCCAGGAAGACCATGAGTCCCACCGCAGTGTGCAGGATGGTTGACGCCAGTCCGACGCCGGCCAGCTGGTCGACCCCTAAATGCCCCACGATCGCAGAGTCGGCCAGGAGGAACAGTGGCTCGGCAATCAGCGCACCGAACGCGGGGACGGCCAGGCGCAGGATGTCGCGCGCGGTGGAGCGGGCGGGGGCGATTGTGGTTTGAGGCACTAAACAAGCCTAGTCTGCTGGGGGACGGGTACATTTGGGCCGTGTCATATGAGCATCCCGTCACCGTTTCCGTAGCCCGCACCATTCTTCCGGGCTACACCCGCCAAGCCAACGCGTGGGCACATGCCGGGCAGGAACTTGCCCGCGAGTGGCCGGGTTACCTGGGATCTGGATGGGTGCGCAACGGAGTGGATTCCACCGAGTGGCACATGCTCTATCGTTTCGCCGACGCCGAATCGCTGCAGGCGTGGGAGGACTCCGAGGAGAGGCGCTGGTGGATCGACAGTGCCAGGGACATGATGGAGACCACCCGCGTGGAACGTCATACGGGGATTGAGGGTTGGTTCTCGCGGCCTGGCGATGTCTCGGTAGTCGTGCCCGAAACTGTGGTGCCACCGCGCTGGAAGCAGGCCATCAGCATCTTCCTCCCGTTCTTCCCGCTCAGCCTGCTGGCAAATTTCCTGCTGCACCCGTTGACGCAGGATTGGCCGCTGGTGTTTGCCGTTTTGCTGAACATCGTGATCCTGACGCCTCTGATGACGTACATTTTCCTGCCGATCACCACCCGGCTCCTGCAGCCCTGGCTTCAGGCGAAGCCTCGTAACTAGCTGGGAATTCGGTGACAGTGCGCCTTATTTAGTTGACACTTCAATAAATTGGCTGCAAGGGTTGAAGCATGAACAAGTCCAGCTTGACCACCACAGCCCTGACCATCCTGCGCGTCATTGCAGGATTTCTCTTCGCCGCGCACGGTTGGCAGAAGTTCAACGAATTCACCATCGCCGGAACCCAGGCTTCCTTCACCCAGATGGGCGTCCCGGGCGCATCCGTCGTGGCCCCCATCGTGGCAACACTGGAGCTCGTCGGCGGCATCGCACTGATCCTCGGCCTCCTGACCCGCGTCTTCGCAGCACTCCTGGCCATCGACATGCTGGGGGCCCTCTTCCTGGTGCACGCTCCGGCCGGCATCTTTGTGGCCAACGGAGGGTACGAACTCGTACTGCTCTTCGCAGGTGCCGCGCTGGCCCTCGCACTGGCGGGCGCCGGCAGGATCTCGGCCGACGCCGCACTCTTCGGCCGCTCCGGCTCGAAGCTCCGCGCACTGGCCTAAGCGACACTCCCCCGGACGCCCCCTCACATCACAACACTTTCACGCGGTCGCTCGCTCACTTTCTCGAGGAAAGTGAGCGAGCGTCCGCGTTTAAGGCATGGGACGTGAGCGAGCGTCCGCGCTTAAGGCATGGGACGTGAGCGAGCGTCGGCGCTTAAGGCGTGGGACGTGAGCGAGCGTCCGACTTCCACGACGCGGGACCCAAGGATTGGACTAGCCCGTGACGCCGGTGAGCTCGTTCGGGGTCTGATCAAGCTTCACCGACTTCGCCACCTTGCCCGCCTTCAGGTCCACAGCGTGAAGTGACTGCGTCGCAGGTTCGGTGACGTACGCCGTCGAGCCCTGGACAAAAAGGGTGGGCCGCGGGTCCTGCCAGGTGGCCGACTCCTCCCATGCGGCAACCACAGGGATGGTTGAGGTGACGGCACCGGAGAGTGGGTCGATCACGCGCAGGCCGCCATCAGTTCCCAGAACCAAGGCTTCACCCGCCGGGCCGCGGCCCAGTGAGCGGAACGAGTAGCTGGTGCCGATGTCCACGAGCTGCATGGCTGCGGTTTCGGTGTTGACCAGCGAAATCCGGGTGGGACGTTCCGGCTTGGCGGCCTTGTCCACCTTGTAGTCGCCCAGGATCACCGGGGATTTTTCCGATCCCGCCTGATTGCCCAAGCGGCCGTAAGCATCAGGGCTCGCCACCTTGGTGATGGCCCCGTCCTTGTAGATCAACATGCCGTTTTCGCATCCGACCACTACTGCTTCTCCGGCAGCCACGGCCTCACCATGCACGCCCGGGCAGTCCTCGTTGCGGACGATTTCCTTACGGTCCTGCCCCTTGCCGGCGGAGAGTATTGCGATCCCGGACCTGCTTTCCTCATTGCCGAGGGTCACCAGCAGCTTGCCGTCCTCGAGTTCGACGGCGACTCCATGGTGCGCTTCAGGCGTTGTGTAAACGTCGGCGGCGGGCAGTTTTCCGTCCTCCACAGCAGCCCCCAGCGCAGAGCTCTTGAAGCTCTCCACCTTGCCCGACCCGTCGCTGAACAGCACGGTTTTGCCGGCGTGCAGCACCACGTGACCGGCTTTATTCGCCTCGAACGCCAGATCGGTCAGCTTGGGTTCGCTGACGTAGTGATGGCTGTGGTCGCCGTGCGGCTCGGTCCAGGCGCCGGCGTCGAAAAGGCGGAAGGCGTCACCGGTGGACACGAAAACATGCCTGCCGTCGCCTGCGGGATTCAGCCGGTTGAAACCACCCAGGTCCGCACTCCCCACCTTCTCCAGGGAGGCGGCGTCCAGAACTCCCATGCCGCCGTCGTACGTGTAGACCAGGCGAGGGGTCGGGGCACCGGCTTCTTTGGGGCTGGGCTTTGCGGACGACGACGGCGAGGCGTCGGCTGTGCTGCCAGCGGAGCCGCCGGGAGTCGCGCAGCCAGTAAGAAGAAGGGCGGAAAGCCCGACGACGGCGACCGCGCCCGTGGGCAAGTGGCGTTTCCGGCCGCGCACGGCAGGAAGGGTGGGGTGTGAGTGATGTGACATGAGTTAAATGATATTGATTCTCATTTATAGAGCAAATCAATCCCAGATATCAACAAAATATTGACAACATGATGTTGATGAGGGATGCTCGCTCGCATGAACGCCTCCACCACACCCCAAGACGGGAAAGACGCGCAGTTGCAGACGGACGCGACCCGGCTGCTCCTGGACCGGGGCGCCGCCGCACTGCCCCAGCGTCCCTGGCTCCACGAAAAACAGCCACCGACCGCCATGGACCTCATCCAGCACGTGCTGTGGCGTTTCCGGAGCCAGGAGGGTGATCCAGCGCCGGATTCCTCCGATCTCCGCGCGGCCCTCGCACTGATACCCGCCGCCCGAGGTGAGATGGACGCCGTCGAAACTGCACTCCTGTTCCTGGCCCGGGCGGAAGGGCTGACCTGGCCGCAGATCGCGGAGAGCCTTGGGCTCCGTTCCGCGCAGGCCGCGCAGCAGCGGCTGGACCGGCTGTCCGACCGCCCAGGAACAGGTGCCGCCAAGTGACAAGGGCGGTAGTCCTGAACGGAACCGCAGCGAGCGCCGGCAGTGCCAGGGGGATGGCCAGCCTGATCCAGGGGCCCGATGATTTCGCCCGTTTCCGGACCGGAGACGTACTGGTTTGCCGCACCACTGATCCAGCATGGACCCCTCTGTTCGGGATGGCTTCGGCAGTGGTCACCGAAACAGGAGGAATGCTGTCCCATGCCGCGATCGTCGCGAGGGAATACGGCATTCCGGCCGTCCTGGGTGTGCACGCTGCGTTGGAGCTTGTGCCTGACGGCAGCGTTGTGACTGTTGATGGTTCGACCGGGACGGTCACCTTGGCGGGCATGCAATGAGCCTCCTCATCTTGCACGCCGTGCGCCTGTTGGGATTCGCTGACACAGAAGCCGTAGCGGCGCGCTTTGCCCAGGACCCAAGCGTGGTGGAGTCCGCCCTCATCGACGCCGGTGTGAACGGCTTTGTTTCGCGCAGCACCTTCGCCGGTACCAGCGGTTGGTTGCTCTCCGGGGCCGGCCGGGCGGAGAACGAACGGCTGCTCGCCGAGGAGCTGGACCTGGCCGGTGCACGACCCCGGGTCCTGGCGGTGCACGAGGACTTTACGGAGTTCAATGATGGAGTCGTCAACGCCTGCGGCACTCTTCAGCTGGGGATTTCCTCCAATCAGGAAGCCACGGATGTGCTGATTGGAGCCTTGGCGGCGTGGCGCCCCCTGGAAGCGCAGCTCATGCGAAGCCTTCCGCGGTTCGGCGGCTATTCGGACCGGCTCCTGCGGGCCCTCAAGTTCTCAACCGAGGACGCCTCCTGGCTGACGGGTACAGACCGCGACTCTTTCCACCGCGTCTGGTTCGAAATCCATGAGGACCTCATTGCCACCCTGGGCATCCAGCGGGCGCAGTCTTAGTCACGTAACAGAAACATGGCACCAGTAAACTTCGAGCATGAGCGAAGACGCCGGCAACTCTGTGACCCTCCGCTTCCTGGCAGCCCCCACGGACGTTGGGCACAGCGGATCCGTTGATGCCGGGACCGTCCTTGAATGGGTGGACAAAGCGGCTTACGCAGCGGCGGTGGGATGGGCCAAGTCCTATTGCGTCACCGCCTATGTGGGCAACATCCACTTCACCGACCCCGTGAACAGCGGCGATATGGTTGAAGTGACCTCAACGATCGTTTACACCGGCCGGTCCTCCATGCACATCCACACCGTGGTCAGTTCCCGGGATCCCAAGGGCGGGCCGGAGACAATGCACAGCCAATGCATGGTGATTTTCGTAGCTGTGGGTCCGGACGGCAAGCCGATTCCCGTTCCCCAGTTCCAACCCTCAACGCCTGCCGAGATCGAGCAGCGGGACCACGCGCTGGCCCGCATCGAAGTCCGTGAGCAGATCGTCAATGCGATGAACGCCCAGGAATACACCGACGCCGGAACCGCCGAGCGCGTCACGCTGCGGTTCATGGCGTCCCCCACCGATGTGAACTGGGGCGGCAAAGTCCACGGTGGCATCGTGATGAAGTGGATCGATGAGGCTGCGTACGTTTGCGCGTCCCGTTACTGCGGCAAGGACACTGTGGCCGTCTTCTCCGGTGGTGTCCGTTTTTACCGGCCGCTGCTGATCGGCCATGTGGTGGAAGTCGAAGCCCGGCTGGTCTACACCGGCGCCAAGGGCATGCACATCGCGGTCCACGTCCGCTCGGGCGATCCCAAGACCCGGGAAATGAACCTCACCACGTACTGCCTGACGGTGATGGTGGCCCGCGACGAAACGGGGACGGCCGTGCCGATTCCCCAATGGGTCCCAGTGTCCGAGGAGGACAAGAAACTGCATGCGCACGCGCGCGAACTTCTCGAAATCCGTGGCCGCGCCCCGGGAAACCGGCTGCCGGACCACCTGCTGAAGGCCGCGCAGAACTAGCCGCGTTCAGGGATGATCACCCTGGACTCAATACGCAGAAGTCGTTTCCCTCGGGGTCGGTCAGGCACTTCCAGGACACATCGCCTTGGCCGAGGTCGGCATCGCGGGCACCCAGGCTGTGGAGCCTGGCGACCTCAGCGGCTCGATCGTCGCCGGGATATGGCTTGAGATCCAGATGAATACGGTTGGGCAGGGCGTCCGGTTCGGGGGTACGAAGAAGCTCAAGGTAGGGACCAACCCCCTTGGACGAGCGCAACCTCGCATGCTCATCAGTCACCTCATGCACGGTCCAGTCCGTTGCCCGGCCCCAGAAATCGGCCATGGCCCGGGGATCTTCGCAGTTGACCACCACGGTGGCTATGGGGCCGGTGTCCTGATAGATCGCACGAGGTTCGAGTACGCAGAACAAGTTGCCCTCAGGATCAGCCATCACCACCCACGGCACCTCTCCCTGGCCAATATCCGCAGGCGAAGCACCAAGCTCCTTGAGCCGCTGTACGAGTTCCCTCTGATGATCAGCGGACGTGGTGGCAAGGTCCAGATGGACACGGTACTTCACTGACTCGGGGTCCGGAACACTGACCACGTCCACGCATACAGCCGCAGGGTCCGGCCACGTAAAATCAAGGGGTTCCACGTTGGTGACCCCCGGTCCTTCGCTGGAAACACCCCAGCCGAGAGCATCCGCCCAAAACTGCCCGAGGGCTGAGTCGTCCCCGGCCTTGAAATTCACTTGAACCAGTCGCAGTGCCATGGTTCACAATGCTATGCCCGGCTGGAGCCCGGCAACCTGCCCGATAGCCAACACGGCCCGGTTATTTGCCTAACCCACCAGATTCTCCGCCGCACCATTCATGTGTTCAATGATCGTTTCCCGTGCCTTGGCGGCATTTCCGGTCTCAATGGCGGCAACAATGTCGTGGTGCCGGCCGACGCTCATGTTTCGGGTTGCGCGTTCCAGCCCGGCGAACATGATGGACATCCGGATGGAGCCTTCCAGGGATTCCCAGGAGTGCAGCAATGTCTCGTTTCCGGACAAGCGGCAGAGGGTGCGGTGGAACTCGAGGTCGGATTCGATCCGTTCCTCCAATGAGGATTTCGCGGCCTTCTCCATATTGTCGACGGCGGCACGTAACTCTGCGAGCGCACCCTCCTTATCGGGCATGTCGCTGAGCGTCCGGGCGGCCAAGGATTCCAGCACACCCCGGACCGCGAAGATGTCACGGATTTCCTTGACGTCCAGGTGCCTGACGGACATCCGGCCGCGTGGTCCGGCGGAGATGAGACCTTCCTGTTCCAGTTGCCGCAGCGCTTCGCGGAGGGTACCGCGGCTGATCTGCAGCATTTCGGACAGTTCGGTTTCCACAAGGTGCCGTCCGGGCTCAAGCTCGCCACTGGTGATCGCGGTCCGCAGGGCTGCGAGCGCCTGTTCGCGGAGGCTCTTCTTCTCCAGTCCCAGCAGGGAGGCTGTGGCGGCCATGGTGTGTCCTCGGTTCTATGGGCAACTGCTGACAGTCAGGTGTTAACTGTCGATACTACGGGCAGAAGTGCGGGACGGGCAGTCATATCCGTCCCGCACTGCCGGGAAACTCAGCCGAGTTCGGACAGGACCTTGGCCACGATCCGGTCCACGGACAGACCGTAGCGTTCGTGCAGTGTGGGCAGCGCACCGGCGTCGAGGAATTGGTCGGGCAGCGCGATGGGAACCACGCGCTTGCCGAGCCCGGCGGTGACGACGGCGGAGGCAACGGTTTCGAACAAACCGCCAACAACCGTGTGGTTCTCCAGGGTGACGGCCAGCCGGTCCGTGTTCAGCTCAGCCAGCACGGTGGCGGAATCGAAGGGCTTGATGGTGGGCGTGTGCACTACGGCCACGTCCACGTTGTGCTTCGCCAACGCGTCCGCCGCCTGCAGGGCACGCATGGTCATCAGACCGGAAGACACGAAGACGACGTCGTTCCCGCCGCGCAAAACCTTGGCTTTACCGAGCTCAAACTTATAGTCGTACTCGTCCAGGACGGTGGGCACATTGCCGCGCAGGAGCCGCAGGTACGTGGGCCCGTCCGAGGCAGCGAGCTGCGGAACCGCCTGTTCGATGTCAACGGAGTCGCAGGGGTCCACGATGGTCAGGTTGGGCATGCCGCGGAAGATCGCCATGTCCTCGGTGGCCTGGTGGCTGGGTCCGTAGCCGGTGGTCAGGCCGGGGAGGCCGCCCACAATGTTTACGTTCAGGTTTGGTTCCGCGATGTCCAGGCACAGGAAGTCATATGCACGCCGGGCAGCGAACACCGAGTAGGTGGATGCGAACGGGACCAGTCCCGTTTCGGCCATGCCCGCGGCTGCGCCGAAGAGGAGCTGCTCAGCCATGCCCATCTGGAAGAAGCGCTCAGGAAACGCCTTGGCGAAAATGTGCATGTCCGTGTACTTGCCCAGGTCAGCGGTGAGCCCGACAATCCGGGAGTCCGCCTCAGCGGCCTTAACCAGCGCGTGCCCGAACGGAGCTGACGTGGTCTTCTGGCCGGGATCAGCGAAGGACGCGATCATCGCCGAGGTCTTGAGCTTCGGCTTTGCTGTTGTGGTGGTGCTCATGCTGAAGCCGCCCCTTCGTATCCTGCAGTCAATTGATCGCGGCAGATCTGCCATTCGTTTTCATCAATGCGCATGAAGTGCGCCTTCTCGCGGGTCTCCAGCAGTGGAACGCCGCGGCCAACTTTGGTGTCGCAGAGAATCACCGACGGCTGTCCGGATGCAGAGGATCCCGCAGCCGCCCTGCGGGTGGCGATGTTGTCGAACGCGGCCAGCAGCGCGCCGACGTCGTTCCCGTCCACCCGTTGGGTGTACCAGCCGAACGATTCCCACTTTTCGGTGACCGGTTCGGTGCGGAGCACCGTGTTGGTGGCACCGTCGGCCTGGAGCGCATTGATGTCCACCATGGCGATGAGGTTGCCAAGTTGGTGGTGGTGGGCGCCCATGGCGGCCTCCCAGGTGGAACCTTCGTCGAGTTCGCCGTCGGAGAGGAAGTTGATGACACGGTTGGTCGAGTTCTGCGCCCGCAGGCCCAGCGCCATGCCGACCGCGATCGTGAGTCCGTGTCCGAGCGAACCGCCGGAGATTTCCATGCCCGGCGTGTAGGTGGACATGCCGGACATAGGTAGCCGGGAATCGTCCGAGCCGTAGGTTTCAAGTTCGGACACCGGGACGATTCCGGCCTCGGCCAGGGCGGCGTAGTGGCCGATTGCGTAGTGCCCGGTGGAGAGCAGGAACCGGTCCCGGTCTGCCCAATGGGGGTCCTCGGCGCGGTAGTTGAGCTGGTCTGCGTAGACAGCGGCAAACATGTCTGCCGCACCGAGCGCCTGGCCCACATAGCCCTGGCCTTGGACCTCGCCCATGTTGAGTGCGTGGTGTCGGATACGGAATGCGGCGGCGCGGATGCGCTCTATGCGCTCCGGCGTGGGGGCGGAAACGGCGGCCGTTTCGACGGATGAGATAGTCACTGGATTCCTTCCGGAGTCGGGCGCGTACCAATGGAGAGAACGTGCCCGACGTCGATGGTTGCTTAGGCGTTTACCGTCTGGGGAGTTTTGCTGGCGGCTTCTTCGGCGAGCTGACGCTCACGCTTGCCCCAGGTTTCCTTGGTGATCAGGGCTGCCCAGAGACCGATGGCTCCATAGACGCTGAAGAGAAGCGCCGGCCCCATCCATCCCATGCTGACGAACAGCAGGGTGGTGATAAAGGGGGTGAACCCGGAGACCATGGCCGAGATCTGGTAGGACAGCGACGCCCCGGAGGAGCGGGTCTTGGCCTGGAACAACTCGGGGAACCATGCACCCTGGGCGCCGGCGAGGGAGTTCTGGCAAACCGCGTAGGCCACCACGATAGTGGCGATGATCAGGAAGAACAGGCCAGTGTTGACCAGCATGAACATGGGGATACCGAACACCACTGCGAAGGCCGTGGACCACACGTAGACGGGGCGGCGGCCAACCTTGTCTGTCAGTTTGCCCCAGAAGTACGTGGCGAAAATTCCGATTCCTGCGGCGACACAGAGCGCCACCAGGGTTTCGGTCTTGTCAGCCAGCTTGTTGGTGTGCAGGTAGGAAATCATGTAGGTCACCGACACGGCGTAGCCGGCTGTCTCAGCGATGCGGAGGCCGATGCCCCGCACGATGTTGCGCCAATCGGTCTTGATGACCTCGACAATGGGGGACTTCACGATGTCGCCCGACTTCTTGACGTCTTCGAAGACCGGGGACTCGGGAACCTTTGAACGGATGATGAGACCGACGGCAACCAGCACGATGCTGGCCAGGAACGGTACACGCCATGCCCACTCGGATCCCAGGCCCACGCTGCTCAGGAACACCAGGTTGGCGAGGAGCAGGCCGACGGGGAAGCCGGCCTGCACGATTCCCGTGAACTGGCCCTTCTTCCGCCAGGGTGCGTGCTCGTAGCTCATCAGGATGGCGCCGCCCCATTCAGCGCCGAAGGCCAGGCCTTGGATGACGCGGACGAGGACCAGGAGAGCCGGAGCCAGCAGGCCAACCTGCTGGTAGGTGGGCAGGAGGCCGATCGCGAACGTCGCCAGACCCATAAGGATGAGGGAGGCCACCAGCACCGGCTTGCGGCCGAGCTTGTCGCCGAGATGGCCGCCGATGATGCCACCCAGTGGACGGGCAGCGAAGCCGACGCCGAGGGTCGCGAAGGAGGCCAGGGTGCCGGTTACCGGGTCAGCGCCCGGGAAGAACGCCGTACCGAAGTACAGTGCTGCGGCTGTGCCGAAACCGATGAAGTCGTAGGTTTCGATGACTGCGCCAACGCCGGAACCGACGGCGACGCGCTTTGCTTCCTTGGTTCCATGAACCGGACCACGCATGGTCAGAGCTTCATTGCTCATGTGTGTCTTTCCCTTTCAAGAGTGCGGTGCGTCTTCGGCAACCCCACTGTCGACAGTCAACATAATACGTCAACTGTGACCGACACCACCAGCAATGTCAACAGTCAACTTAGGAGGTTGACTGTTGACAGTCAACCTAGCTAACGTGGTCTCCATCACTAAGGCCCCTCTCCGTCGAGGGGCTCGACACGAGGATCAAACGACGATGTTTCATCAACGACTTGGCTGTTCATCGATCAGCTTCCGCCACCAGGACCTGGCCACGGCCCTGCACACCATGCGTGGGCTCGGCTTCGAGGAAATCGACCTCGGCGCGCTCCCCGGCGTCTGTGACCATGTGCCTTACGTACTGGACGCCGAGGCAGTGGAGGCGGTTGCCGCCGTCGTCAACAGCTCGGGACTGCGCGTCCGCTCGGTCAACGGCGACGTCGGCGACCTGAACGCAACGCTCGACGCCGGCACCCGGGAAGCGCGCGAACGACACCTCGGGATGCTGCTCACCCTGGCGGCCAAGACCGGCGCGAAAGCACTTGTCCTGCCGTGCGGTGCGATCGACCACGATCCTTTGCGGGGCCTGGAAGAAGACATCGACGCTGTCGCAGCTCAACTTATTCACGCCTCTGCCCGCGCCAAGGAGTTCGGCGTCGAGCTGTGGACCGAATCCCTGCACTACTACCGGCTGTGCTGGAACACCGAACGCGCGCAGCTGCTCGCCGACCGCCTTGCCGGTTCCGACGTCGGGATCGTCATGGACTTCAGCCACATCGTCGCGTCCGGAGGCGACCCCGCGGATTTCGTGGACCGCTTCTCCGCACGGATAAAGCACGTCCACCTGCGTGACGCGGTTCCAGCGACCGCAAACGAGCCCGGGAACATCAACCTCAGCATCGGCAACGGACAAGCAGACTTCGCTGCCGGCCTTTCGGCCTTGGGGGACGTTGGCTATACCGGCCACTTCTCCCTGGAACTCGAAACCCGGGACGTCACCCACGACGAACGCCCCGCGGCTGCAGCCAAAGCGGCCAGCTACATCTCAGACCTCATCTAAACCGCGTTACCTCATATTCAAGGAGCACCATGACCACCATCCAGCGCACCGCCGTCCTCACCGGAGCTACATCCGACCGCGGCATCGGCCTCACCACTGCCCGTCGTTATGCCAGCCAGGGCTGGGGCATTGTGATCCTGGACCTCGACGGCGAGAAGTCCGCCAAGGTCGCCGCCGAGATCGCCAACGAATTCAACGTTCCCGCCTTCGGCTACGAAATCGACGTTGCCAATGAAGCTTCAGTCACCGCAGCGCAGGCCGCCGTCGCTGCAGAAGTCACCGCCGGAAACCTCCCGCCCGTCGGAGCACTGGCGAACATCGCCGGCATCACCTCACCCGTCCCGTTCCTGGAAACCACGCTCGAGCTGTGGCACAAGGTCATGGACGTCAACGCCACCGGCACCTACCTGGTCACCAAGGCGTTCCTGCCGGACATGATCGCCAACGGTTGGGGCCGCATCGTCAACATGTCCTCGGTCTCCGCACAGCGCGGCGGCGGCGTCTTTGGCAAGGTTCCCTACTCCGCAGCCAAGGCCGCCATTCTCGGCTTCACCAAGGCACTCGCCCGCGAAATCGGCGACACCGGAGTGACCGTCAATGCCATCACCCCCGGCGCTGTGGACACCAACATCCGGGTCGGCAGCACCGAAGAGCAGGAAGCCGCCATCAACGCCGGAATCCCCTTGGGCCGCAACGCCACCACGGAGGAAGTCGCCGCTGTGATCACGTTCCTCTCCTCCGAGGACTCCGCCTACCTCACCGGCACCACCATCGACATCAACGGCGGCAGCCACATCCACTGATTCGGGCTGCTCGAAGGAAACCCAGGACCCACCATGACCAAAATCTTCAACGACCCCGCCGACTTCGCCGATGAAGCCCTTGCCGGTTTCTGCGACGCCCACTCGGACCTCGTCCGGCAGGTGGAAGGCGGCGCCGTCCGTCGCAACCGCCCGGCCTCGCCGAAGGTCGCTGTCATCACCGGCGGCGGTTCAGGGCACTACCCGGCCTTCGCCGGCATCATCGGGCCGGGCTTTGCTGACGGTGCAGTGGTGGGAAACATCTTCACCTCCCCGTCATCTCAGCAGGCCTACTCCGTGGCCAAGGCCGCCGACTCCGGGGCCGGCGTCGTCTTCACCTATGGCAACTACGCCGGCGATGTCATGAACTTCGGCATGGCCAGCGAACGCCTGAACGCCGAGGGCATCCGGGCAGAGAACGTTCTGGTCACCGATGACATTGCCAGCGCCTCACCCGGGGAGATCGGGAAGCGGCGCGGCATTGCCGGGGATTTCGTCGTCTTCAAGGTCATGGGTGCTGCTGCCGAAGCAGGACTTGACCTCGACGCAGTGGTTCGTCTGGGAAGCAAGGCGAATGGGTTGACGCGAACCATTGGCACCGCGTTTGGCGGTTGCACTTTCCCAGGCGCCGACCAGCCGTTGTTCCGCCTTCCCGAGGGACAGATGGGCCTTGGGCTGGGTATCCACGGCGAGCCGGGACTGTTCGATACCGAGCTGCCGTCCGCCGTCGAACTTGGCCGCGAACTGGTGCGCCGGGTCCTGGACGAAACTCCGGCGGGCGCTTCCCGGAGACTCGCTGTGATCCTCAATGGCCTGGGTTCCACCAAGCATGAGGAGCTTTTCGTCCTCTGGCGCACCGTCGCTCCCCTGCTGCGCGAAGCCGGTTACACGCTGGTGATGCCGGAGGTGGGTGAACTGGTGACCTCGCTGGATATGGCCGGTGCGTCGCTGACGCTGACCTGGTTGGACGATGAGCTGGAGCAGTACTGGACCGCACCTGCCCTGACTCCGGCCTATCGCCGTGGCTCTGTTGGCTTCGATGCCGGTGTTTCCGAGGTCGCCCACGAGGATTCCGCGACCGAAGCTGCCGACTACTCCTCCACAGCTGAGTCCCGCGCGTATGCAGCACAGTGCCTCTCGGCCCTGGACACTACCGCATCGCTGCTGCGGGCTTCCGAATCGATGCTGGGGGACATGGACGCGATAGCAGGCGACGGCGACCACGGCCGCGGCATGGTGCGCGGATCCGCAGCTGCCAACGAGGCCGCAGCAACCGCGTTCGAGCGGGGTGCGGGGGCCGGTTCGGTCCTGATCGCGGCCGGCGACGCCTGGGCAGACAAGGCCGGAGGTACCTCGGGCGTTCTTTGGGGTGCCGGGCTGCGCGCCTTCGGCGAGCGGTTGGGTGATGCAGAGACCCCGACGCCGGACGTCCTCGCCGAGTCTGTTCGCGCCTTCGCGGACCGCATCGCGGGCCTTGGGAAGGCCGAGATGGGCGACAAAACAATGATGGATGCCCTGCTTCCGTTCGCTGCGTCGCTGGAGGAACGCATCGCTTCCGGCATCCCTGTCGAAGAGGCTTGGGCAGTTGCTGCGACTGACGCTTCGGCCGCTGCCGCGTCCACCGCTGACCTCCGCCCCCTCAAAGGCCGAGCCAGGCCACTGGCCGAGAAGAGCCTCGGTACGCCGGATCCCGGGGCGACGTCGCTCGCCATGGTGTTCACCGCCGTCGGACCCCATTTCACCGCAGTTCCCGTAGCTGCCGTTACCAACTAGGAGAATTCCATGCGCATTATCGTGGGCGCCGACGAAGCCGGCGTTGATTACAAAGACCGGATCATGGCCGACCTCAAGGCCGACTCCCGGATTACTGAAGTGATCGACATCGGAGTCAACCACGCGGATGAAGACTTTACCCGCCCCTACCCATACGTTGGAATCGCTGCCGGAGAGATGATCCGCGACGGCAAGGCCGACCGGGCCATCCTGTTCTGCGGCACGGGAATCGGCGTGGCCATCGCGGCCAACAAAGTACCCGGCATCCGGGCCACGGCAGCACACGATTCGTTCTCCGTCGAACGCTCAGTCCTGTCCAACGACTGCCAGGTCCTCACCATGGGTCAGCGCGTCGTGGGCGTGGAGCTTGCCCGTCGCCTGGCCAAGGAGTGGATCGGCTACGCGTTCGATCCATCCTCCGGCTCAGCCGCGAAGGTGAAGGTGCTGAGCGACTTCGAGGGCTGCTAAGCCTCCACAACGGCTGCACAGTCATTCCTGCCCGCCTCACCAGTAGCATTGGTCCAAACAGGCCCGAGCAGGAGAGCTGATGCCCTACATCGTTGACTTCAAGAACGTTTCCACTGTGGGACTCGAATCCTCCCCCGTAGCGGAAGCCGCCGCAGGACTACGGGCCAACGAAGCCCGCTACTACAAGAACAAGTACGACCATGAATTCACGGTCAGCCCCGCCGACGAGCTCCCCGACGTGGTGGACAGGGTGAGCCGGATCCTCAAGGAAGAACGCGACATCGTGATCAAGTCGCGGCCACTGGAAGCCACGTCTTTTCAGGTGGAGGACCTTCAGATGGCCTACGTTTTCTACGAGTCCGGGCTGTCCATCAACGTCATGTACAGCGTTGGCGAGGGAAAAAGGGCCGTCGGGTTCAAGCTCTCCGACGGCATGGAAGTCCCTGAAGAACTGGAATCAAAGTTCAAGTTTGCCCGCCAGAAATCCAAATTGGCCGGCACCATCCGCGGGTCCTACTTCGTCATCAAGGGCGAATACTGACCCTGCTCAGGGCAGCTTTAAGCCGATGAAGGCCGTACGTGCGGACGAACCCGCCCGCACGGCCTTCACGGAACTATTTGATGAGCGCGGCGGCCTGGTCCATGAGCGCGCCTGCTGCTTCCGGCCCACCGGCCGCAGCTTCGGTACCTGAGGCCGTGGCCGAGATCAGGACACCGTCCTTGACGGCGTGCGCCGTGTAGATCGCTCCCGTTTTCCCGTCAGGCATCACCATGAGCGTCTTCAGCGCCACCGTGCCGGGCACGCCGCCAACACCTTCGATCTTTTCGGTGGAGGTTGTTATTGCCTCTCCCTCCGCGGAGAACGTCATTTTCCGGCACGTTTCTGCCAGGGACTTGCTTGACTCCACGCTCTCCTGCAGCACGGCAGAGTCGACTCCGGACGTCAGCGATACGTTGCTGATGAAGTCGCCCACCTTGGCCCGGGCCGTCCCCGCGATGCTCGAACCGGAGATATCGTGCGGAACTCCAAGAGTGCGCAGGTCCTTGCAGCTTTCCGGTTCAATGGTGGCCTTGCCGAAGCCGTCCAGCAGTGAGGCGTACTGGCCCAAGAGCTCCTCACCGGAAAGTACGGCGGGACTGCTGCCATCAGAGGCCTTGATTTGCCCGACCAAAGCGACGAGTTCTTCGTCGGTGTACTGCTTTGCCGGGGACGGTGTGCTGGAGGCCGTTTCGCTGGCCGCAGCCGCCGTCGAGTCCTGCGATGCCGGCGTAGTGCCGCCGCATGCCGTAAGAGTCATCGCAACGATTGCTGATGCCCCAAGTCCGAGCAGCAAGTTCTTCTTCATATGATTCCCCAATAAGTCATTGATAAACCCGCGGACGCGGACCGAGTCAACACTACTGGCCCGGTCACGTTGTCAGGGGAGGGCCACAAGAAGATTAGAACCCGCCGCCACCGCCGGTATCGCCGGCCATGTTGGCGAAGCGCGAATAGTGGCCTTGGAAGGCGACCACGATGTCCTTGGTGGGGCCGTTACGGTGCTTGGCGATCAGGATGTCCGCTTCACCCGCACGCGGCGATTCCTTGTCGTAAACGTCTTCACGGTGAAGCAGGATGACCATGTCGGCGTCCTGCTCGATCGAGCCTGATTCACGGAGGTCGGAAACCATCGGGCGCTTGTCTTGTCGCTGCTCGGAACCACGGTTCAGCTGTGACAGCGCGATGACGGGAACCTGGAGCTCCTTGGCGAGCAGCTTGAGTGCACGCGAGAACTCGGAGACTTCCTGCTGTCGGGACTCAACTTTCTTGCCCGAGCTCATGAGCTGGAGGTAGTCAAGGATCACGAGCTTGAGGTCATGCTGCTGCTTCAGGCGGCGGCATTTCGCCCGGATCTCCATGAGGGACATGTTGGGGCTGTCATCAATGAACAGGGGAGCATCGTTCATGCGGCCCATGGTGGTGGCAATCTTGGACCATTGCTCGTCCTTGATGGTTCCCTTGCGGAGATCCTGGAGGCCAATGGTGGCTTCTGCGGAGAGCAGACGCATGGCGATCTCGTTCCGGCCCATTTCCAAGGAGAACATGACAGTGGCCAGGTTGTTCTTGATGGCAGCCGAGCGGGCGAAGTCCAACGCGAAAGTGGACTTACCAACAGCCGGGCGGGCTGCGATAACGATCATCTGGCCCGGGTGGAGGCCGTGCGTCAGTTCGTCGAGCTCGTAGAATCCTGTGGGAACACCGGTCATGCCTTCGCCGCGGTGGCCCGAAGCTTCGATCTCGTCCACAGTGGACTCCATGACGTCCTTCAACGCCACGTAGTCCTCGGCGGTGCGTTTTTCAGCCACCGCGTAGACCTCGGCCTGTGCTTGGTTGACGAGGTCCTCCACCTCGCCGTCCTGGCCGTAGCCCATCTGCACAATCTTGGTGCCGGCATTGACCAAGCGGCGGAGGACCGCTCGTTCGGCCACGATCTCCGCGTAGTACCCGGCGTTTGCGGCGGTGGGAACAGTCTGGATGAGCTCGTGGAGGTAGGCGGGGCCGCCGATCCGGTTGATCTCGCCGCGCTTGGTCAGCTCGTCCGATACCGTCACGGCATCAGCAGGTTCACCACGGCCGTAGAGGTCAATGATGGATTCATAGATGGTCTCGTGCGCCGGCCGGTAGAAGTCATGTCCGCGGACGATTTCGACGACGTCGGCGATCGCATCCTTGGACAGCATCATGCCGCCCAGTACTGACTGTTCGGCAGGAATGTCCTGGGGAGGCTTCCGGCTCGAGTCCGAAGCGCGAGTGCCCTCGATTGAGTCCAAGTGCGTAACTGACAAAGCCGTCCTCCATTTTTGTACCGCTGCAGGGCTGAACTCCCTGGCGGCCTGTACAGCGCAGTGTGTGGCTAAACCGTCCGCCGGGGTTGCTCCCAGAATGTCAGGCAGCTCCGACAAAATAGCGGTATCCACAAGTTATCCACAGCCGCTTCCCTGAGATCGTCACCGTAAGCGGCTTTTTGCGACCAAGGAAACTCGACTCGGGGATATCCGTGCCCAAAATGGACACTTCAGACACGTTACAGCAGGTGCCCGAAGACCCCTGTGGATAAGCTGTGGAATACCACCTCCACGTTGTGCACAGACTGTGCACTACTCTGTGGATAGAGAAATTCTTTTGACGGAATCAACACTCTGACCTGCGGAAACGCTTCTCACAAGCTGTGGACTAAAGAAAGATTCAGCGGAAAATCATCCACAGCCCCAAGGGTTCCAAGGAGGCCCGGAGTGGCTAAAAGCACCATAAACATACCCCAAATGTGATGCATCTTACTTTTCGTGGCTGAATTTGACACTATCCTCTCAGAAGCCTATGCCCACCGTGGAATGTGCTGTGGATAACGCAGTTCTGGCATAAGCTCTAAGCATGGGGATGAACTTTGGTGACGTGTTGACGATTGCCCTTCCGCTTCTTGTCCTCCTGGGCCTGTTGTGGGCCTTGACTGCGGCCTTCAAACCACGGGACACCGGGGTGTCGGATGCTGAGAGATACCAGCGGGAACTGGCAGCCCGCTCCGCCGCGCACCAGGCTTCCCAGGTCCAAGAGGCGCTGGCCCTTCGAGCCCGCATCGAGGCCACCACCAAGCCGAGCCAAAACGAAGCCCAACACAGCCAGCAGACCGAGCAGAACCGCACGGCAGTCCAGGCGCAGGCCGCCCGTTCGCAGGCCGCCGGCCAGCAGGGCCACCAACCCGCTGTGCTTCCCAACGGCCAGCTCAACCCCCAGCTCGCCTTCGAGCTGCAGAACCTGGTCCGAAGCGGCAAAAAGATTGAAGCCATCAAAGTTCTTCGCCAAGCCACCCACTCAGATTTGCTTACCGCCAAGAACTACGTAGATCGGCTCTGACAACGCCATGGATTCCATCCTCATTCCGCTCCTGATCCTCATTGCGGTGGTGGCGGGAGTGCTCCTGCTCATTCATTCCTTCACCAAGCGCTCTGCTGAAACAAAGGCGGGCAACGACGCAGCAAATGCGCCCATGGACCCCGTGGATCTGGCCAAGGAGTCTGCGGCCAAGCTCAACCAGGAACAGCACCGCCAGCTGTACTCGCTCATAGCCCAGGGCCAGGGCATGGCGGCGATCAAGCTGTATCTGCAGGCCACGGGTGAGGGGCTGCGGGCCTCGCGCAACGCCGTGGGCGCTTTGGCGGCACACCCACAACCATTCACGCCGGAAGCCCCGGCCAAAGACCTGCTCGCGGATGACGACGATGAACCGGAGCGTTTTCCCTACCGCTACAGGGCAATCGTCAGCAAGGGTGACGTCACCCGCGAAGTGAGCAGCAATATGCTCAACGACGAAATCTACGGACGGATCCGCACGTTGGCCAAGAGCGGTGACGTGGAAGGCGCGGCCTTGGCCCTGACCCGCCATTCGGACATCAACATCAAGCAGGCCCGTGAATTCATCGAGCTTCTGGACGACTAGCTAGAAGTCAAAGAGGTCGCCCAGGAAGCCTTCCTTCTTCTTCCGTTTGCGGCCGTACTGGTCGCGGCCACCATCCCGCCGGTCGTAGTCCCGACGGTCACGGTCATGATGGTCGCGGTCATGATCGTGCCGGTCGCGGCGGTCCCTGTCGTCGTACCGCGGTTCCTGCGGACGGGATTCAAACGGGTTGTAGAGGGGCGGCGGGGCGATCGGCGGTTGTGGTGGCGCCTGCCGACTGACGGCCGGGCCGGTCTCAGCTGCTACGCGGTCAATAATCTTGTCCAGCTCACCGCGGTCCAGCCACACTCCCCTGCATTGTGGGCAGTAGTCGATCTCCACGCCGCTTCGTTCGCTCATCACCAGGTCAATGGAATCCACAGGACACTTCATGCTTGCCCCAACGACCGGCACGCGCTAAAAGTTCGGCCTACCTGCCGGCTGAGATTCCGGCCAGCAGCTGCTCGAACGGTAACGACTCGAGGGCGTTGTCCTTGCGGTGCGGCTGCGGGCCGCTGAGCAGTTGCACGAGTTCACCCGCGGCCCGGTCCACCCGCGACGAAAGTGGCGAGGCGCCGTCGTCGGTGTTTCCCCAGTCCTGCGGCCCCGCGAAGACGCCCGTAGCCGCGATCCTGGTGCGCAGGTAGCTGAACAGGGGCCGCATGGCGTAGTCGAGGACCATCTGGTGGCGGTCGGTGCCGCCCGTCGCGCCCAGCAGTACGGCCTTGCCGTCCAGCGACTTGGGATCGAGGACGTCGATGAAGGACTTGAACAGACCGCTGTAAGAGGCGCTGAAGACGGGGCTGACGGCGATGATGGCGTCGGAATCCTCGACGCCGGCAATCACCTCCGCGAGGCGCGGTGCGGCGTAGCCGGTAACGAAGTTGTTGGCGATGTCCACCGCGAGGTCGCGCAGCTCAACGATGTCGATCTTCGCCTCATAGCCGGCTCCGCGCAGCTGCCGCTCGGCAGAAGCTGCCAGCTGGTCCGCCAGCAAGCGGCTCGACGACGGTACGCCGAGTCCGGCGGAAAGTACGGTGATGCGGCGGGTTTCCATGGCATTCTCCTGTTGCTTGTTCATCCAGCTTACATGCATTTGCATCTAAATCTAAGAACAGGGGCCCTTCCGGAAGTATTCCCCCCTGGCCTACGGAGCCTTGAGTTGCTGCAGGAACTCCACAGAAGCCGCGGCGATCTGCGCCTGCGCCACGGACCTGTCCACGCCCGGCTGACCGTCTCCGGGCTGCGCTCCGTAATTTCCAAAGAAGGCATGGTTCCCGCCTTGGACCGCGACAAACCTGGTGTCACCCGGCAGCAAGTCGCGGGAGGCCTCGATCTTCGCCGGAGTGCTGAGGCCATCTTCTGTTCCGGAAATGGACTCGACCATCAGCCCCGCACGCTCCCGGAGGGATTCCAAAGGGTAGGAGGCGTACAGAAGCAGCCCGTCCACATCGGCGTTGCCAAGCGCGAAGGAACTGGCACTCACCCCGCCGAGCGAGTGGCCTCCCACTGCCCACGTGGTGATGGCGGGGTGGGCGGCCATGGCGCTGCGGGCCTGGTCTCCGTCCAGCAAGCTGAGGTTCAGGGGCTCTTTCAGAATGATCACCAGGAACCCGGCATCGGCGGCGGGCTTGAGCAGGTCCATATAGGCGCGGGCTTCAACCCGGGCGCCCGGATAGAACACCAAGCCTGTACTGACCTCACTAGCCTCGGGAGTCAGCACGATCGACGTCGGGTCCTCGGTGATCGAAAAGCTGGACGCCGGGCCTGAGGCCTGGTCAGCAGCTGGCTGGTACGCGAATGGATTGAGCCAGAAGAGCATTGCCACAAGCGCCAGCACCGCCACGCGCCCAAGCCAGGCCCCGACCGTCCGCACGACAGAACGCGGCCGTAGTGCGCGTCGACGCCGCCACAGCAGCAAGCCCCACAAGAGCCCGACGACGGCGGCAGTCACCAAAAGCGACGGAAGCAAGGGGTGGCCCCGCAGTACGGCCGGGTTCCCCGCAAGCATCCATGCCGGCACCAGGACCAGTACCGCGGCACAGACAACAGAAGCCCAGAAGAGGAGGGGAGTGCGGGTTATCCGACGTTCAGGGGAATCAGCCATTCCCCCATAATAGTTCCATCATGGAGATACTTTGGCGGTATACCGCGCCAGGAAGTCGAACGTCCTGTCCCGGGCCTCCTGTGCCTCGCTGAAATTCAAGTGGAACTGGTATTCGTGCGGCAGCTCGGGCTCATGATTGGCCGGCCAGAACAGCTCCGTCACCGGCACCCCGGCGTCCTTCAGTCGGTTGCTGTACGGAACAGATTGGAGCCAGGTGAGGCCATCGCCGTTGCCGCCGCTGATGAACGTCGGCGGGAAACCGGGGGTGACAAAGTCGATGGTAGACATGGTGGCCCCGGCATACGTGGCAGACCAATCCTTGGTGCCGGTGTAGGCCCAAAGGGAAGTCTTGAAACCCCACGCCACGATGCCGTTCAAGTCAGCCATGGCGCGAAGATCGTAGACACCGCAATGCAGGATGGTGGCAGCAAGCTCCGATTTCCGGAGGGCCGGCTGGATTCCCATGAGATTGGCATACTCCGGGTTCACCGTGAGCGTGGTCATCTGGCTGGCCAGCTGGGCGCCGGCGGAGTCCCCTGCGAGGACGATGCGGCTGGTGTCCACATTGAGCTCGGCGGCGTGCGCCTTGATATACGCCAGGGCTTCATTGATGTCCCGCACAGCGGTCGGGTACGTGGCCTCCGGCGCGATCGGATAGCTCATCCCAATCGTGGTGTAGCCCTTGGCCGCCAGAATCTGCAGATAGGGATTGACGTCGCGTTGCGCCCCGGAAATCCAGGCGCCCCCATGAATCCACACGACCGTAGGAAGGGGAGCCGCCGTGCCTTGCGGGCTGAAAACGTCAAACGTGGAGCCTGGCTTGTAGACAACACCGGCCTGGGTGTCCAGGGGCGTGTCGGGAACGTAGGGCGTCATCTCATCGATGGTGGCCTGGGCTCCCCGTTCAAAAACACTGCGGATGAGCAATGCGGACGGCCAGGGGGTAGCGGAAAGAGCCAGGGCCAGGACCAACACCACCAGGATGGCCAGCTCGAGCTTCCGCAGCCGTGAGGTGCGACGTCGTGGAACCTTCGGTCGCGGTGGCACTTGAGCCGTTTCGGCTTTCCCTGCACTGGCTTGAATCGAATCCAAAGGCCCCATCACACACTCCCCCAGTCGGCGCATCCCTGGACCCATGCTAAGGCGGGGAGCCGTTGGATGGGATCAGGACAGCGGCCGTGCCGCCGAGAGCAGGACGCCCTCACCGCCGTCGAACGTCACCGTATGAAAACCCGGGCCACGCGCGACCTCCCGAAACCCCCATTTCCGGTGCAGTGCCAACGAGGCCTGGTTGCGGGCGTTCACTACGTACCAAGCGTCGCCGGCCTGCTGCCAAATCCATTGGAGCCTTGCTTCGGTAAGCTCCTGGGCCAGCCCTCGTCGTCGGAAATCCGGCAGCACGGTGATGCCGGCCAGATAATGACCGGCGGGCGCCGATCCGTCCGGGAAATCCCATTGGTGCGTTTTGGCCCAACCCACGACGGCGGAGCCTCCGCCCGCCGGTACGTCCGGAGGCATCCCGGCCACAAGAACCAAACGCCCGGGATCAGCGATGGCGCTGCCGATCCTCAGCCCGAACGCCCGGGCGGCGGCGGGCGCGGTCCGGCCAGCGGCCAGCTCCACCGCGACGATGCCGGGAACGTCCACCTCTGTGGCGGTCCGGATCAGGAAACCCATAGCGTGAGTCTACTTCCGCCACCGACAATGCCCGCCAACGGCCGTGACGATGGTGGAGCCGGCCATACCGTGCCAGAGTGTAAGGGGTTCCCACTGCTGCCCTCGCCAGCCACGCACGAAAGAAGACCATGACAGAGCAAACAATCGCCCCGCTGGACGGCGTCCGGGTCCTGGAGCTCGGCAACTACATCGCGGCTCCTACCGCGGGCCGGCTCCTTGCCGACTTCGGCGCCGAAGTCATCAAGGTGGAACGTCCGGGAACCGGTGACGAATTGCGCAACTGGCGGCTCCACAAGGGCACCACCTCCATGCTCTACCGGACGCTGAACCGGAACAAGAAGTCAGTGGTCCTCGATCTCCGCACGGATGCCGGCAAACAGGCGGTCCTGGAGCTTGTGGCGAAGTGCGACATCCTGTTGGAAAACTTCCGTCCCGGCACCTTGGAAAAGTGGGGCCTCGGCCCGGAAGTCCTGAATGAGGCCAACCCCGAGCTCATCGTCACCCGTATTTCCGCCTTCGGGCAGACGGGGCCACTGTCCGGACGGCCCGGTTTTGCCGCCGTCGCCGAAGCCTACGGCGGGTTCCGCAACCTGGTGGGCGACCCGGACCGCGCACCGGTGCGCGTCGGCGTCTCCATTGGAGACTCGATCGCGGGACTGTACGCCGCCTTCGGCTCCGTCATGAGCCTCTTCCAACGCGAAGCACGACGCCGGGACCCGGGTTCCGGCGTTCCCCTCACCGAACGCGTCATTGACGTTGCCCTGCATGAGGCCATGTTTTCGATGATGGAATCACTGATTCCGGATTACCAGGCCTACGGTGTGGACCGTCAGCGCGTGGGTGGGCGGATGGAAGGCATTGCCCCCTCCAACGCGTACGTGTGCGGGGACGGCGCGAGCATCGTGGTGGCCGGCAACGGTGATTCGATCTTCCAGCGGTACATGCAGACCATCGGACGCCCGGACCTGGCCGAACGCCCGGATTTGCAGGGCAATGCCGGGCGCTGGACCCGGCGTGAAGAGCTCGATCAGGCAATTGGCGAATGGACGGCCACGCTGCCTGCCGCCGAAGCCCTAGCCGTGCTGGAAGCCGCCGGCGTCCCCGCGGGACCCATCTACACAGCGGCGGACATCAGCGACGACAGCCAGTACGCGGCACGGAACATGATCCAGAAATTCGATGTTTCCACGGGCGAGGAGACCATCCCCGGCGTTGGGTTCCCGGGGATTGTGCCCGTCATCGGCGGCCAATCCCTGCCTATCCGCAACCTCGGGCCGGACCTCGGTGAGAACACCCAGGAGATCCTCGGTGGCCTGCTGGGGATGAGTGCCGACGAAATCGATGCCGCGGCCGGCCGTGAGGAAGCAGTCCGCTCATGAACCACGTTGAGAACCCCCTGGCCGGAACACTGGGCCAAGCCATCCTTCGGGACGTCACTCTGCGCGACGGCCTGCAACTCACGGGCAAGCTCCTGACGGCTGAGCAGAAGATCGAAACCGTCCGGGAGCTGCTGCGCCTGGGCGTGCCCGCCATTGAACTCGGCTCCATGGCCCGCGCCGACCTGGTTCCCACCATGGCCAACACCTTGGAAGTCGTCCAGGCGCTTACGCCGGAGGAACTGGAGAAGTGCTGGATCTGGGTAGCCACCCCCGGCCACGTGGCGAAGGCAGCGGCTGCGGGGGCGCGGAACTTCCAGTACTGCCTGTCCGCCTCAGATTCCCACAACAAGGCGAACATCGGCCGCACCACGGATCAGAGCCTGGCGGCCCTGCCCGAGGCCGTCGAATACGCACGCGCCGTGAACGGGCAGATCCAGCTGTGCATTGCAACATCTTTTACCTGCCCGTTTGAGGGCAACATTTCCGAAGAACGCATACTCTCGATTGCCAATGATCCCCGCGCCGAGGGCACCACGGACATTGTCATCTGCGATACCTTGGGCCAGGCGGTTCCTGCCCAGGTTGCCGGACTGGTGGCACGTGTGCGGGACGAATCCCCTGCCCGCCGGATCGTCTATCACGGCCATGACACCTGGGGTTTGGGCGTGGCAAATACCCTCGCAGCCATCCAGGCAGGAGCTGCCATGGTGGACGGCGCTTTGGGGGGTCTTGGCGGCTGCCCCTTTGCCCCGGGTGCCAGCGGCAACACTTCCAGCGAGGACATCCTGTTCGCGACCCGCCCGGACTGGCTGACCCCGGGGGTCTTTGGCGAACTCGTGGTGCTGTCGGAGACGTTGCTGGCGGAGCTTGATGAGCCGAACCGCTCCAAGTCAGCGCAGGGGGCACGATCCAAGGCCGACGCTTTCGACTGGGTGGTGCGCTCCTAGCTGTGCCGCCCGGCCCCGCCCAGGGCCATGAGTTCCAGCCGCCTGAGGGTTTCGCGGTTCCGAACTGCGATAACGGGATCACGCAGCTTCTTGGGCACCATCTTGCCCGGTCCGCGCACGGCATCCTCGGCAATGGAAACCCTGCATTGCGAGTCTCCAACGTCTTCCAAGGTGATGCGCACTGTGGCTTCGCCCAGGGGCCAGCCCCTCGCGAGAAGCTCCAGCATCCGCCCGGGTTCGACGGCGGTCACGCGGGTGCTGTCGTCGATGAGGAACGGCCAGGAGCCCACGGAGTGACGAAGCCCGGACCCCTTCTCCGGCCAATGGTCGTCAACGGAACGGATTCTTGAGGCGCCAACCACCCACCCGGAATACAGCCAGCCCTCCTGGACAACCTTCCAAACATCTGCGGCAGGGGTTTTGAACAGCTGCGTCACGGTAGACATGTGAACCTTTCTGCGCGCGTACGGATGGTGCAGTGGACACTAAGCTAAGCATGCTTAGTGTTTTATGGCCAGTGACCTCCAGCGGTCACGATGACGGCTTGCTGGCCTTGCCGTCCAACCAGAGCATGTCCGACTCGTCCCGGTGGCTTCCCTCGGATCCCACGTGCCGGCTGTCGATCTGCGCTCCCTTCTTGATGACATGCACCAAGGCCATTCCGTGGCCGCGGCCGAGGCCGTAGTCCGCCTTAAGCCATTCAAGGATGGTGCCCGCCTTCACCGAGGGGTCGCTGAAGCCTTTGGTTTCCGCGATCTCGACCAATTGCCGCGGCGTGAGGCCTGTTTTGTCCTCAATGGCGTCGAGGTAAGCCTGGAATGACATGGATACCGCCTTTCATGGCAACTCCTTGGGCGGAGTTGAAAGCTGTGCGTCAGCGACATCGTACCCGCGCCCCCAGCGACACCTACACTGATCGCATGGTGTGCCGAAAAGGGCGTGTCCTTGCCGGGTTTCTGGTCCTGGCGGCGATGATGCCTGCCCTGTCCGCCTGCGACTCCGGTGCCGCCTCCCCGCAGCCCTCGGCGAGCACCAGCGCCGGAGCCATCGCCGTGGAAGTCAACCAGTCCCGTGACCAATACGGCAAGCAAGCCATCCAAATCCAGTTCACCAACACCACGGCCACGCCCCTGACAGTGACCTCTGCCCGGCTTCGTTCGCCCCTCTATGAGGAAGAGATTCTCTGGCAGCGACCCGAAAGCGGCCTCGAACTGCCCCCGGGACAGCCCAAAGCTGTGCCTACAGCACTGCCTGCGGCGGCCTGCGGAGCAGCACAAGACACCTCCGAGCCGCCGACCGGAGCAACCTTGGAGTACTCCGAACCCGGCAAGGAAGCCACGAAGGAAACCACTGAGGCCACCGACCCCTTCGGGGTGCTGACCAGAAACGCAACCGAACTCTGCATCGCAACTGAAGCTGCCGCCGTCGCCGCCCTGGCGCTGGACCCCGAACTGAAGGTGGCAACGGACGGACGGACCGCCGTCGTGCGACTCATCATCACCCCGGCCACGCAGGGCGGGGGGCCGCAAAGCCTCACCATCGAATCGATCGACGAGACTACGTTGCTGGCGCAGTCCCCCGGTAACCCCTGGCCCACGAACGTCACCGTGGGCACGGACAAACAGGAACTGCCCCTGACCATCCGCCCGGCACGCTGCGACCCCCATGCCGTCGCCGAAGACAAGGTGGGCACGCTCCTGCCACTCAGGATCAGGCTCGGAGGACGGCAGGGCCTGATAAAGGTCCCGGCATCAAATGACCTGCGTGGTCGCATCTACGACTTTGTCACCGCCGCCTGCGCGCCTGCAGGCTAAGAGCCTTATCCGAGTGTTGCGAGGGCGCGGGGAGCGCACTCCACCGTGACCTTGACGTTGGCCTCCACGCTCTTCACCTCGCCATCCATTTGGTAAGGAAGCGGCTTGAGGGTGGTGAATTCGTAGTTGCTCACGCTGGGCTGGTCCCCCAGGCCCTGGGTGGTGGCCTTCAAGGCAGTCAGGAGCACGCGCCACTTGGCCATGTGCGGGAAGGTGATGACCTCGAACTTGCCGTCCGACGGGTGCCCGTCGGCTTCACTCAACGTGGCGTATTTGGCCATCTCGTGGATGTTCGCAAAGACCAGGCTGTCGAACTTGCGGCGTTTTCCATCGGCCAAACGGATGGCGAACGGCTCGAATTTGGAGAAGGTCTGTATGACAGTGACCATTTCCTTGAGTGCGCCTTTGCTGCCCTTTTCCAGTTCCGTGGCAACCACCGGGGTCAAACCGAAGCCGATGTACGAATGCGCATATTCAAGCGGTTCGTCACCTTTTTGCCCTGTGTGGATGCGGAGAAGGTCGATGTTGTGGACATGCCCCTCGGCAATGGCCTCTTCCAAGGGCTTGGTGGCCATGATCCGGCTGTGGTCATTCGCGTTGCCTGCCGCCCGGACAGCACATACTGCCTTGGGGTTACCAGCCTGCATGACGCCATTGACGACCTCGTTGTAGCCGCCGTCGCCGCTCACCGAGACCACAAGGACGTCCCCGCCCTTGGCTGCCGCTTCCCGCGCCAGATCCACGGCGTGGCCGGCGTGCTCCGTCGGCTGGAGGGTGATCTCGGGCTGATAGGTGAGGAGTTCCTTCAGCTTCTTCTGCAACTGCTGCGCGAGCTCCGGCGCATCCCCCGTGCTGTTGGGATTGAAAATGATAACGATCGACTCAAAGGTCCGGGCAGAATCCACGATGTACTCCTGATTCATTGCGAGGTCCCTTATTCAGGCGGTTGTATCCTCGGAGGTTCCCATAGTATTCGCAACCCGTGGGGGTTTCGGATATACAGCGAACGTGAAACCATGAAAATGGGTTCCCAGATGTGAACCTTTGTCGATCAGCTGGATGCGGCGTGGTGCTGCGGCAGCAGCGGGGAAATCCCATGGACTCACGCCAGACAGCACGACTACTCGTCCTTGAGCATGAGATCACCCTTGACGATTTATGGGCTTGGTACTGGGCAAATGGCGGGAATGCCATGCTTTGGGACTTTGACGCCTACCTTTTCGGGATCCTGGAACGCGATCCCTTCGACCTCAGAATCCTCAGCTGGGCCATGGAAGACCTGGAAGCCCGCTCACTCCTCTAACTGTCCTCAGACTGTGTTGCTCCCGCTTTCCGCTGCGCTTCGATCAGGTGCCGGGTGGAGTGCGCAACAAAGGGATGTCCGGATCTCATCCGGCCATCCAGTTCCTTGAGCTGGTCGAGGTACCGTTCCGGCGTGAACCCGGGGATCCACCACACGCATTTGCGCAGGATCCACACCACCGCACCCACGTCAAAGAACTCCATGCGGCACCGGGCCGTCCTGAGGTCCGTCACGGTAAGCCCGGCGGCTTCTGCTGCTGCAACCTCGGCCTGCGGGTCGCGGCCCTTCCGCTGCTCGGGCAGCGGTCCCAGGAAATATTCGATGAGTTCAAAGGCTGACGCCGGCCCAACGTGCTGGGCGAAATAGTGGCCGCCGGGGACCAGGACGCGGTGGATTTCATTCCAGTCCGGGCTGACGGGGTGCCGGGCAGTGACCAGTTCGAACGACCCGTCAGGGAAAGGCAGCGCATCGCCGGCGGTTGGCTCCACGATCTGCACGCCCCGCGGTCCCAACAAGGCCCGGGCGCGGGCGGCGTTGGGTGGCCATGCCTCTGTGGCTGTCATCCTTTCGGGAAAGCTGCGGGCCTCTGACAACACTTCTCCGCCACCGGTGTCCAGGTCCAGGGCGCTTCGGACCTGGGCCAGGCGGTCTGCCTGCAACGCGGCGAACCCCCAGGGCGGGCGCTCTTCAGTGGCGCGCTTATCCAGCCATCCGAACCCCCAGCCATCCACGTCGGCTTCCGTGGCCTCCGCAATCAGGGTTTCGAAGTCCCTCATCATTTCTCCAACTCCGCCGGCAAGCCGGCACTCCCGCATTCGTCCATTTCGCCCGGGTTCCGCGGGCCCCATGCCCAACGCTACCGGGAGCCGGCGCCCGTTCCGCCGGTAGGGTTGCACCATGGGGTCAGTACTGGAAGCCGAAGGCTTGCTTGTGGGATATGCCGGAGCTCCAGTGTGTGGAGAGGTATCCGCTTCGGTGGCTGCCGGCGAAGTCCTCGGAATCGTGGGGGTGAACGGTGCCGGGAAGTCGACGGTAGCCAGGACCATCGCAGGTCGCCAGGCTCCCCTGGCCGGAGACGTGAGAGTCCACGGCCTCCTCATCGATCCCGACGCGGTGCCGTTCCGTCGGCAGGTAGCGGCCGTTTTCGACGACGACCTGTTCTTCCCCTCGCTCACGGTCAGGGAGCACCTGCTCCTCGTTGCCCGCGGCCATTCCGTAGCCGACCCTGAAGGGCGAGTGGAAGAAGAACTCGGGTTCTTCGGACTCCTTGGCAGAGCCGACGCGATCCCGGATGCCCTCTCTTCCGGGCAACGACGCAGGCTCCTCCTCGCAGCAGGCCTGATCCGTCCATCCTCGCTGCTGATCCTTGACGAGCCGGAACAGCGCCTCGATCCGATGATGCGGGTGGCACTCGGGGTGCGCATCGCTGAACACGCCCGGAACGGCGGTGCCGTGGTGCTGGTGACCCACGATCCGGAGCTGTTGCTCGCCACGGCCTCTTCCTGCCTGGTCATCGACCATGAAGTCCGCGAGCTGGAGCCCGAGCGGGGAGCGTCGATCATTGCCGGGTCCTGAGTTGCTGACAGTTGATGGTTCGACGGCGGACCGTCACCTCGCCGCGGAGATCGTCCGTTTCACCCGCAGCACCACCCGGCGTTACAAGCGCAGCCGGATTTCGTTGAGTGAACGCTTCGTCGACGCGTACAGCTGGGGACTTGGCATTGCCGTTTCGCTGACCATCGCGGCCTCGTTCGTACTGGCCCTCCGCAACGAGATCGCCGACCGCAGCTCCGCGGGCAGCAGCATCATCGGGGAACAGTGGCTTGTCCTCCCCGAGTCCGTGCTGTGGACGACCGTGACGTACGCCTTCCTGCTGATCGTGGCCAACCTCGCCCGGAAGCTCGGTCCTGTCACGGTGGGTGGACCTGAGAGCACCTGGTGGCTGTCCCTCCCCATCGACCGCCGCCCCATGGTCCTGCCCCCATTCCTGCGCAAAGTGGTTCTCACTTCGGCCGGCCTGGCCATTGTTTTCCTGCCGTTCAGCATGGTCACCGCTGTTGACCGCACGCCGATCGGGCATCTTCTTGCATCAGTCACCTTTGCAGCGGCCGGGGTCATCGCCGTGGCGTTAGCGGCCTTCCAGCAGCTCGGCATGCTCGGACCCCGGCTTGGCCGCGCGATGACCATGGTCGTGCTCCTTGCCTGCGCGGTCCTTCCTGCGCTCCCTGAATCTCCCTGGCCGGCAGCGCTGGCCGGAGCCACCGCCGTCGTACTTCTGGTCCTTGCGGATCCGCGCACGGGTGAGGTGCGCAGCGAGGAGCTGATCCGCGGCGGGGCGGTGGCCGGGCATGCCGGAGCTTCCCTGTTCATGATGGATTCCAACGAGGTACTGCGTGCGCTGGGCGCCGGTCGGAAAACGGTCGACGGCGGCAGGGCAGCGGGCTTCTTCGCCCGCCCGGCCGGAGGTCCGCTTCGGGCGCTGATCCGGGCGGATGTTGTGGCATTCCTCAGGCTGAATCCGCCCCTGCTACCTTCTTTGCTGTGGCTGGTGGCCTGCGTCGCCATGCTGTTGGTCGAAGGCGGCCTGCCCGAATTCGCGCAGTTGGGCATCATCGTCATCGCCGGCTGCGCCACGGCTTCCGGCATGGGCGGCGTGGCCCGCAAGGCGGCACTGGTGCCCGAACTCGATGCGTTACTCCCCCTCCACCCGGCGCTGGTCCGCAGCAGCCGTGCCCTCATGCCGTGCCTGGCCATGGCCGTGTGGATGGCCGCCCTCAGTGGGCTCCTGGTTCTTTTGGGCGCTTCCGACCCTGCCCTGATTGCGGTAGGCGCCCTGGCAGGAATCGGGATGGGTGCGGGATCGCTCCGTTCAGCCACCAAAGCCGCGCCGGACTGGTCGGCTCCCCCGGTGGACACGCCCTTCGGCCCCGTTCCACGCGCCCAGCTGGGTTCCCTCATGCGCGGACTCGACGTGACCATCCTGGCCATGGTTCCGCTGCTGGTAGGGCTCTATCTTGGCTACACTCCGTGGGCCGTGGGTATGGTCCAGGCCCTGTTCAGTGCGGGCATCGTCATGGTTGCAGTGCTGTCCAGACCCAAGCGGGCGTGAGGGCCGGGGCGCTACAGGAGCAAGGTCGGGCCCTGTCAACAGAGGTAGGTGTTACTCACTATGCCCGCAATATGTATGAGTAGCACGCCGTCCGTGTCGCAGGTTTTGAAACTTTTTTTGAAATTTTTTTGGCCCTGCTGGTCTACGGGAGCGCAGGTGATTTTCCTGAGTGAGGCAAGTGCCAGATTCATGACGCCGAAATTGCAAAGATCATCCCCTAGGGCACTAAATACATAATTGTTACGCGATTTGATGAAACTTGTAGATTCAAACACCTGCACCCTAATCCTTCTCTGGACCAATAACGGGGTTGACCGGCACAACTTCGTACGCAATGCTCCTTCTTGGCTGCAAAACGTCATTCGGCCGAAGACAAACAGCCCTCTCAAGTGATCCAGAAGAATCTATTCGCATGATATTGAAAGGAGCATTTCCATGTCGGCATCAATTACACGAGTTAAGCGTGATATCAGCCCAGCCGTGGCCAAAGCGGCTAAGGTCGGCGGCGTGACGGCTGCCCTGTTCGCAACCTTGTCCGTGGTATTCCAGGCCGTCGCTACCCTCGGCATCTCCTCGGGTCTGGCGACCAATCTGTACTTCGCGCTCAACGCACTTTCCTGGGCCGCGTTGGCTGCAGGCATCGTCGCCTCGTTCGGAATCGGCACGGCCCTCGCAGGCGTCATCTTCGGACTCGTCAAGCGCTGGGCACTGAAGCAGTTCGTGGCCTGGTAAACCGCAGCAAGTGAACCCGGAGGGGGCCACAATGGATCCACTTAGCACCCAGCCACGCTGGCGCAGTGCTTTCGCTGTGGCCCTTACCGGATGCCATGCCACGTATATCAACGAATTCCGTCGCAGATCCAGCCGCCTTCAAGGTGTCCTTGACGACCTTGGGTTCCGCTTCAGCCTGGGCGCCAGCAAAGCCGTAGTGACGGCAGGACAGGCTGCAACATTGCTTGTCATAGTGATTGGCCTTGTGTGGACAGCACCCCACGCCGGCCTGTCCCCTTTGGGTATTCCGCTCAACGCTCCGGACCTGACCACAATAGCCGGCGCCATGCTGGCATTGGGGCTTTTACAGGCGAGGCGTCGCTTCCGGCGGGCTCACCGGCAGTGGACTACCGTATCGGGAGCGCTGGGATGCGGCATGCGCGCCGGGCTGGCCATCCCGGACATCGGCTTGGCTTTGATGCTGGCAGTCCAGAACCTCCACTGGGGCAGCCTGATCAATGTACTGGCAACCCTTGGCTTGGCTGGAGCCACGGTTGCCCTGCTTCCAAACGGCAGATCGTGGGTCTGGACGCCCGGAATCATTGCAGCAGCAGCGGCGTCAGGGAGCGTCATCATGCTCATAGCCCAATCTCCCGCGCTCATCATTTTCTCCGGCGGCAAAGACCAGTACGCGATTGGCTTGGCAGTTACCCTGGCCTCGGTGGTCCTTACGGCATCAGGAACCCCCCTTTTGTTCACCGGAATTGCCCATAATTATGCGTTCAAGTCACGGGGATTATTCCTGGATATGGGCATAAAGGCTGGCGGTATAGTACTTCTGGCTTCACTAGCACTCATAATTGGGGAAAATACGCCCTGGCCCGGAGTTGCGCCTTTTGTATCCATTGCTGTGTTCTTCCTGGGAATGATACTTTTCAGGTCAGGCTTCGTGCGGACGTCGTCACTTGAGACTCTCGGATTTGGGTTGTTCGTTTTCCGCACTGTCCCGGGGAAAGCAAGGGCGCTGTTACTCAGAAGCCTGTTTACCAATGCCGTGCTTGTACTGCCTGCCTTGGCGTGTCTCATCGCAACTCTGCTCTTCCACGGAAATCCGCAGTCGGCTTTGCTCCTGGCCGCTCTGGCCGTCTTTGAAATCGCCGCTGATGCCCTAATCATCCAGCGGAAGACAGCGGTCCTGCCGGCGTCGCGTATCGCCGAACTGTCCCAACGCTCAAGGGCAGGCCTGGGCGCAGCTCTGTGCGGCGGGATGGCTGTCGTTCTTTCCGGGGTCCTGGGAGGCATCATTCCCGGAGCGGCAGAGCCAGCATGGCTGGCCGCCGTCGCTGGCGCCTTGGTGATAGTAGCCGCGCTGCTCTTCGGCGTTCTTATGGCAGATACACCATCGTGGTTACGCGACCTGACGGCAACAGAAACAGAGGAACCATGAAGTCCCTGACGAGCGTTGAACACGCCTTCGGAAGCAATGTCATCTTCGCCAGCACGAAGATCGACTTGCCGGAAAGAGGCGTGGTGGCCCTCCGTGGGAGCAACGGGAGCGGAAAGACGACTCTGCTGAAACTGCTCGGCGGCGTGATCCATTCATCCTGCGGAACTGTCCGCGACTGGCGGAACAGGTTCAACGCGGTCTATCTCGACACGGAATACCTGACGCTCGACTACCTCACAGCGAGCGAATTGCTTGACATGATCAGGCCCCTCACCGGACCCATCCCAGACAACGGGCTCCTCACCGATGGGATGCTGGCTACCAAGGTCAGTGATCTTTCACTTGGCCAGCGCCAACGACTCGTCCTTACAGCGGCATTGGCCTTCCAACACACGGATGTTGTCTTGCTTGACGAACCCCTTAATGGGCTGGACCGGGATGGTTCCAAAGCTGCCCGCAGTGCCCTCCTGGCCGCGGGCCAAGATCGTCTTGTCATCCTGGCCACCCATGAAGAGGACCGATGGACGGACTACGATCTCACCATCGGGCAGGACCGCAAGGTGAGGTTGTCCGAGGCTGGAGTCGCAGCTTGAACGCATCCCAGCTGCCTGCGCGGCCCTCGGGCTTCCGATCTTTCTACAGTTCGCTAAGCGGGCTCTTCCCGTCTTTTGCCAAGGATCTGGTCCCGCCAGTCATTACGGTGGTGGCGGGCGGATTATTTGCATCGCTGTTTACCTGGAAGCCCGTTACTGATGGAACCGCCCTCACGGCCAACGAAATTTTTGCCCACAATTTCTCCTTGGCATTGGTCGCCCTCCTCCTGACGCAATACGGTGCGAGGATCATGATGCTTGCCAACGGCTTCTATCTGGGGATGGGCTTGGTGGGAAGTGTCGCCTCGGCAGGCCTGGCACAGACCGTTGCACTCACACTGGTCCACGTCCCGCTCGAGATCGTTGCGTGGGTGATGACAATCCAGGGTGCTCGCCTGTTCTGGCCGACGCTGGTTGCAGTCCTCAGGAAGGAAGGCATTCGGACGAAGTTCCTCCCAGCGATAATGCGCACCATCGCCGCCTTCACCGTGTTTTACGTTCTGGCCGCCGTGGCCGAATGGGCTGAGTACGCACTACTGAAAAGGTAATCGATGACCCCGAGCTACCCCTCCCCGTCCCACGAATCCCTTCAGGCTCCTGGAGCACCCAAGATCAACGCCGTCTGGATAATCTGCCTGCTTCTCGCCTACACCGCGGCGGCGCAATACGCGGCAGGCCCCAGGCTTGAACAACTGGTCAGCGAGAATGCCCAATACAACCAGTTCTCCAGCCAGGAAGTACTGCTCACTTTCATGCGCGTAGGCGTACTTCTTTGGAGCATGGTGGCATCTTTCCTCCAGGCCCTTGCACTGCGGCTGATCTACAAGTTCATTGTCGGGGTCGAGGTGCCAACACTGCGCACAAGCTGGCTCTGGGTGCTGCTGGGCCAGATACCGTTCATGCTGACGACGCTTTTCGTGGGTCTGTTTCTTGAACCGGCAGCGACGCTGATGCTGGGACAAACTTGGCTGAGAATTCTGTTCGGGGCCATCGCCGCCGCACTCTACGCAGTGCTTGCCCGCAGAGTATTCGGGGCTCCCAACGGCCGCCTCGCCGTACTCTTCGTCATCTCCTCAATTATCAATTCCGTACTGCTGGTGGCGGGGACTGCATAGCGACATCCGTGCTCCGAGGACCGATATGAAGTAGCTACAGGAGCACGCTGCCCTCGATGCAGGTGGTCGATTCCCCACTGATCCAGATCACGTCATCCTCGGCGGAGACATGGATGCGTCCGGCCCTGCCAAGGACCGTTCCTTGGGCCGCGACATACTCCGCTGGTGCACGCCCGGTACCGATCAGCCACTGGGCCGCTCCCGCGTTGAAGCTGCCCGTTACGGGGTCTTCCACCATGGCGTCACCCGGAACGAACGTGCGGACTTCGAAATCGGCAGCTGCACCTGGCTCATGCGGGCCGATCACGCCAACCTTGAGGTCGCCCATCGCAGCAAAATCAGGTTCAAGGGCCAGCACCTGTTCGGCTGATTCAAGGAGCACGCCGATCCATTCCGGGCCGTTGACCAGCCACGACACATCCAGAAGCGAAGCCTCGGGAAGGCTCAGCCCTGCAGCCAGTTGGGCGCGTTCAGTCTCGCTTACCGGACCGAAACGCGTCAGCGGCGGAGCGGCGAAAGCCAGCCGTCCGGCGTCGTGCTTCACCCGGACCAGGCCGGCGCCGCATTCCTGAACCACAACGCCATCCGCCTTTGGCACTCCCCCGGACTGCAGCCAGGTGTGCGCGGACCCCAAGGTAGGATGCCCCGCGAACGGGAACTCCTCGCTGCTGGTAAAAATCCGCACCCTGTAGTCCGCTGCGGGATCCGTCGGCGGAAGGAGGAACGTGGTCTCGGAGAGGTTGGTCCAGTTGGCGAAATGCTGCATTGCCTCCGTGCTGAGGCCGTCGGCGTCCACCACGACGGCGAGGGGGTTTCCCCGGTACGGCTGGTCGGAGAAGACGTCCACTTGATGGAACGGACGGGTGCGCAAAGCTTCTGAAGTCACCCAGGAAGGCTATCACCGGGGTGCTGGCGGCCATGACCTGCGTCTGCAAAACTACGATCATGGCAGAGAACAAGACCCAGCCCACGGACGTGTCGGTCGAGGAATTCCTGGCGGCCGTCGAGCACCCTACCCGGCGTGCGGACGGCGTTGAGCTGCTGGAGATGATGCGCGAAGCCACCGGCCACGAAGCTGTCATGTGGGGTCCCACGATTGTCGGGTTCGGCAGCTACCACTACAAGTACCAGACCGGCCGCGAAGGCGACGCCCCCGCCGTCGGGTTCTCGCCGCGAAAAGCGAACCTGGTGTTGTACGGCGTCACAGAAGGGCCCGACGCCGACAGGCTCCTCCCTGAGCTCGGCAAGCACAAGACGAGCACGGCCTGCCTGTACCTCAACAAGCTGGACGACGTGGATCGGGATGTGCTGGCAGAGATGATCCGCGCCGGCTACCAGCACGTGATGACGGAGCACCACACGCCTTAGCCGTTCCGGCGAGGTGGCAGTTGATAACAGTTCCAGGCAGGCGTCTTCAGGTGGCTAGTGCAACACCCCTGTAGTTGGAGGGGTGTCATGGTCAAGAAGTTGCCGTGGTCGGTTCG